>NZ_JBTLMO010000023.1:0-140810 GCF_054462255.1 Streptomyces sp. SD15
GCCCCGAAAAGACCGCACCACACAAACGCAGAGTCCCCGTCAGCAAACCGACGAGGACTCATGAACGATCGAGGCTAGTGGCACGGCGCCGAAAAGTCGCCGAGAAAGATCAAGGCCCAGATCTCCGGGTACCCACCCGCTGATCTGGGCCTTTCTCATGTCCTAGGACTGGTGGGCGCGGACGGTTTCGAACCGCCGACATCCGCCTTGTAAGGGCGGCGCTCTACCACTGAGCTACGCGCCCAGGACGAGTCGACAGCCTACATTGCCCGGGGGGATGCCTCGCAAACCCGTATGCGGTGAGCGGAGGCGATACGGAGCGGGGGTTCTGCAGCGCCAAGCACCGGATCGTGATGCCGCGCGGTGTCGCCGTCTCGGTGCGACGGGAAGATCACAGTACGAACCGCGAACTAACCGGCCCGTGTGTTCGTCCTTAACCGGTGGGAGAATGACACCGGGCAGGGCGGATGACAGCACGGGAGAGGGATGTGACGGCGACACCTTCGCAGCCGTACACGCCGTTTGTGCCATGCGCACAGCAAGCAAGCCATCGTCCAGCACATCGTCGTCCTTCGACGATCCCCCATGTCGCCATCCCCCATGTCGCCCGTGACGTGATCACCCTCATCGCGTTGCCGCTCCTCGCCGTCCTCGTGCTGCCCGCCGCCTTCGCCGGTGGCGGCACCCGGCGGTGGTTCGGGGGGCGCTCGGAGAGCCAGCGGGCGGAGGCGCAGGCCGCGAAGGACGCCGCCGCGGCCGCCTTCTACGAACTGGACAGCGCCCAGCGCGATCTGCGGATCTCGATCGAGACGATCAAGGCGGTCGACGACACCCCCGCCGCCCGCCGCGCCGTCTCCGACTTCGACGCGCTGGGGCGGCGCATCGACGAGGCCAGTCAGAAGTACATCGAAGCCGTCGACGCCCACGACCTCGACCGGGACGAACTGGAGGCGTCGGCCGCCGCGCGCGCCCGCAGCGAGCTCACCGCCGCCAAGGACGAGCTGGGGCGGGTGAAGGGGGAGCTGGAGCGGTTCGAGCAGGGGCTCGGGCCGTTGCTCGGCAAGGCCGAGACGCAGCTGGCCCGGCTCGCCCCGGCCGTCGAGCGCGCCCGGCAGGACCTCCTCGCCGCCTCGAACGCCCTGGACTCGGTACGCCGGTCCGGGCTCCAGGCCGATGATCTCGCCGCCCGGCTCGCCGCCCTCGGGTCGGACCTGACCAAGCTGAACCAAGGGGCCGGGCAGCACGGCGTGCCGGAGACGCTGGAGCGCGCGGAGCGGGTTTCGCGGGAGGCCGGGGCGGTGCGCGCGGAGGCGGAGCGGTTGCCGGAGAAGGCCGCCGAGATCGACCATCGGCTCGTCTCGCTGCGCACCCGCGCCGAGGCGCTCACCACCCGCTCCGGGCAGGTGGAGCCGGTGCTGAGCGAGCTGCGGCGCCGGTTCGCGGCCACCTGCTGGCAGGACCTCCAGCAGGTACCGGAGCAGGCCGTGGAGAACGTACGGCAGGCCGAGCTGAAGCTGAAGGAGGCGCAGGCCGCTCGTGCCGCCCAGCGCTGGCCGGACGCGACCTCGCGGCTGTCCACCGTGCGGGCGCTGCTGAACAACACCGATGAGGCCGTGTCGGCGGCCGGCGAGCGGCTGCGGCGGCTGAACGCCGTGTCCAAGAACCCGCAAGCGGAGATCGACCGCACCCGGTTCGCCATCCGTGACGCCCAGCGACTGGCCATGGCGGGCCGCAACACCCCCGACCCTCGGCACGCCCGCCCGCTCGACGACTCCGTCGCCCGTCTCGACCGTGCCATCGCCGCGCTGGAGGGCCGCCACCCCGACTACTGGCACTTCCTGACCGAGACGGAGGCGGTGCGGGGAGCGGTGACCCGGGTGGTCACGCAGATCCGCGAGGAGCGGGGCGCGGGGGCGACCTGAGAGACCCCGCCCGGCAAAGAGCCCCGCCCGGCAAAGGGCGCCCGTCCCGTTGGCGCACCGGGCTCCTCGGGCGGATGCTGGACTGTACGTACGGCCTCCGCTAGCTGCAGAGGGAGGCGGATATGGCCACGCACGCAGTTCGTCCGGGATCCAAACGACACATCGATCTCGACGAGCATCTACCCGTCGATCACCGGCTCAGCAAGGTCTACCGGGTCGGCGCGGGCCTCATGGGCCTCGTCCTGCTCGCCTTCGGCATCCTGGGCCTGATCGGCAAGGTCGGCTTCTTCGACACTCAAGGGGACACGGTCGCGGGTCTGAACACCAACGGCACCCTCAGCGTGCTGTCGATCTGCGTCGGGCTGATCCTGTTCGCGGGGATGGTGATCGGCGGGAACACCGCCTCCACCATCAACATGGTGTTCGGCATCCTCTTCATCCTCAGCGGTTTCCTGAACCTGGCGCTGCTGGACACCGGCTACAACTTCCTCGCCTTCCGCATCCAGAACGTGCTGTTCAGCTTTGTGGTGGGCATCATGCTGATGTTCTTCGGGATGTACGGAAGAGTCGGCTCCGCGCTGCCGCACGACAACCCGTACTGGAGGGCCCGCAATCCCGAGCGGGCGGAGGAGGAGCAGCGGCTGCGGGTCGCGGCGACGGCGACAGCGGGAGCGATAACGGCAGCGGCGACAACCCCCAAGGCAGAGCCCGGGACAGTGGCCGGGACCGAGGCCGGGACAAAGCCCGCAGCAGAGGCCGGGACAAAGCCCGCGGCCGAGCCCACGGCAAAGCCCGCGGCAACGGCCCCGCAGGAGGAACGCAGGGCCGTGCCACCTAAGCCGCCGGAGTCATAGCGTGCATCAGGTGCGGTACGCGTAGTACGCCGAGGTCGGGTACGACGCGAGGATGCTCGACACCGACCGGCGGTAGGTGTCGGCGTCGTGGTAGGTCAGATACGGCATGCCGCTCGAGCTCCGGTACGACGTGATCATCGTGTGGTCCTTGGACCCGTCCTTGTCGAAGTCCACCTGCATGACGTCACCGACGTCCATCTGGTAGACGTTCGCCAGCGGCGTGGTGCGCTTGGCGGTCTGGGTGAACCAGGACCACTCGTTCACGCCCGCCCAGGAGTCGGACTGGCCGTTGGCGACGTAGTACCAGGTGTCGTACTCCTCCGGAGTCACGGTGCTGATCGGCTGCCAGCCGCCCGCCAGCAGGCTCTGGCTCACGAAGTTGGTGCAGTCCCCGCCGACCGAGTTGAACTTCCGGTAGGCCGGGTTGTAGTTCTTCCAGTACTTCTCGGCGTACGTCGCCATCGCCGCGTAGTTGTACGCGCCACCGGTGAGCTTCTTGGGGTTGGCGGGCGCGGGATACGTGGTCGCTGCCGGGGGGGCGTCGAAAACGGCCAGCGTGGTCATCCGCGCCGCCGTGGTGACGGGCTGGTTCACCTGCGGGGTGCCCGGGTCCGTCGAGCGCTCGGCCGACAGCTTCCAGGTACCGTCCGACTGGGCGGTGAAGGTCAGGACGTGGTGTGCGTCGAAGCCCGTCGTGTCGGGCTCGTCGCCACGGATCTTCTTGTACGTGAGGGTGGTGGTCTCGGTGACCCAGGCGGTGGCCCGCTTGCCGCTCACCCGGGTCCTGTCCACGGTGACCTTGGTGTCGGCGGCGGTGTAGGCCTCGCCCAGCGCCGCCAGGCGGGACCGGGTGCCGCGCAGGGAGGTCAGCGCGGTGTTCTCCGTACGCGCCAGCGCGGCGGACAGCTGTATGCCGCCCGTCGGCTTCAGTGCCGTACGGGAGGGCTGGCTCCCCACGAGCAGGGCGGCCGTACGATCGGTGAACACGGCGTCCGCCATGCGGCCGAAGGCGTCGGTCGTCGCCTTGTTCACCTTGAGAGCGGACGGGGACGGCGTGCCGGCCGCGTGGGCGGCGGACAGGGGAAGCAGGACGGCGGAGAGGGCGACCGCCGTCACGGTCGAGCATCTACGGCTCAACTTCTTCGATCTCACTGAGAATTCTCCTTATCCCCGGCCGGACACCGGGAGGGGCATCTTTACATGCCCTCCCCAACTGTGATGAGTCCGGGGGGATTCGACCCGGGCCGGAGGCAATCCCCCTGCCCGGCCGGTAAGTTGACGGGCGCCCGACACCTACTCCACCACTGTCGACCAGTCCGGCGACTGCGCCGGGTCCAGGCCGCGCAGTCGCTCCAGCGTCTCGGGCTTCTGCACGTCGAGCCAGTCGGCCAGTTCACGGAAGGACACACAGCGAACGCCCTTCTTGGTGCACACATTCTTGATGACCTGGTCGACGGACTTCATGTAGATGCCGCCGTTCCAGTTCTCGAAGTGGTTGCCGATGAACAGGGGCGCCCGACTGCCGTAGTACACCCGGTTGAAGCCGGCCATGTAGGTGTCGAGTGTCTCCTGCTCCCACTGGGGGTACATGGCCGGGTCGCCTTCGGTCTCGCCGTCGGACTGGTTGTAGAGGAAGTTGAAGTCCATGGACAGGGCTTGGTAGTCGCCGTCCTCGTAGGGGAGCATCTGCAGCGGGAAGTCCCAGACGCCCTCCTTCTTGCCGGGCCATATCTGGAAGTCGCCCGCGGAGCTGGCGTCGTAGCGCCAGCCGAAGTCCTTGATGGCGGGGAGCAGGTTCTTCTGGCCCTCCAGGCAGGGCGCGCGCCCGCCGGTGATCTCCTTCTCCGCGTCGAAGGGCAGCGGGGGCAGGTCGGTGTAGCCGGTGTTGGTCTTCCAGTTCTGCAGGAAGGAGTAGAACTCCTCGATCTCGGTCTTCCACTCCTCGGTGCTCCAGTCGCCGCCGCCCTTGGCGCCGCAGAAGTGGCCGTTGAAGTGCGAGCCGATCTCGTTGCCCTCCTTCCACGCCTTGCCGAGCTCCGTCAGCGTGGTGCGGATGTGCTCGTCGGTGGGGTAGCTGATCGCCGCGGATCCCAGCGGGTGCATGGGCGGGTCGTAGAGCGTCTTCTTGTCCTTGGGCAGCACGTAGATGCCGGTCAGGAAGAACGTCATGTGGGCGTTGTACTGCTTGGCCAGCTCCCGGTAGTGGGTGAAGAGTTCGTCGTCGCCCGCGAGAGCGCCGTCCCAGGAGAAGACGACGAACTGGGGCGGCTTCTCGCCCGGCTTGAGCGGTACGGGCTTCAACTCGCCCTTCTGCGGCCCGGTGTAGGACGTGGAGCCGTCCCCGATGATCTTGGTCTTGCCGTCCCAGGCGGGTTCCTTCGACGCCTTCGGGTTGGCGTCACTGCTGCTGGAGCGGCCTCCGCCGCTGGACGCGGTCGGTGCGGTGCTGTCCGAGCCGTTCAGGGCCAGGAAGGTGGCGGCCGTGGACGTGACGACGAGGAAGGCCGCCATGGCCGCGAAACTCTGGCGGGACGAACCGGGGCGGGAGGAACCAGGAGCGGGAGCGGGGTCGCGGCGGCGACGGCTGTGCTTCGAGTTCATGCGGGGCACATTCTGCGAGAAGGGCGGAAGGAGCGTGCGACGGCCTCTCGGCCGTCGGGGTCTGCCGAGCGGACTCGGCCATCGGAGGCTGCCGAGCGGACTCGGCCGTCGGGGTCAGCCGAGCGGGCTCATGGCGCCGGACCAGATGCCGTACGGGACGTCGTCGGCGGGCGTGCCGGAGATTCCCTTGAGCGGCAACGGTTCGAGGCTCTTGGTCAGGTCCATGCGGTAGACGACGACGGAGGTCGTCACGGAACGGTTCGTCCCCGTGTACCAGGCGGCGGTGTCCTTCTCCGTGGTGCCGCTCTTCCCGGACACCTGCGCCGTGGCGGGGGCCGCGTCGGGGTGCGCGGCACGGAAGGAGTCCGTGAGCGCTTCGGTGACCTGGCGGGCCACCTCGGCTCGCACCGCGCGGCTCGGGTCGGGCGTGTCCAGGGCGACCCCGTGGCCGTTGCGGGTGACACGTCGCACGGAGTACGGCTCGGTGTGCGTCCCGCCCGCGGCGAAGGTGGCATAGGAACTCGCCATCCGGATCGCGCTGGGCGTGGAGTTGCCCATGGTCAGCGCGGGCACCTGCGGTCCCAGGCTGGACGAGAGCAGGCCGACGTCCTCGGCGGTCTTCCGCACCGTGGCCAGGCCCGTGTCCATGCCGAGCTGCATGAACGGCGTGTTCACGGACTGGGCAAGCGCCTGGCGCAGGGTGATCTGCCCGTACGACGTGCCGCCGTCGTTGTGGGCGGCGACCTTCTTGCCGCTGCGGTCCCAGTAGGGCCCCTCGGGCGTGGTGACCGGCACGCCGTCGTTCCCGTCGTAGACGGAATCGGGGGTGACCGGTGTCGCCGCGCCCTCGCGTGTCAGGTGGACGCCGTTCTGCAGCCCGGCGGCGTAGACGAACGGCAGGAACGCCGAGCCGGCCGGGACGGTGGTGGCGTTGGACTCGTTGTAGCCCTGCGTACGGTGGTCGGGTCCGCCGTACACGGCGAGGATCCGGCCGTCGGTGGCCACCGAGGCGGCCCCGTAGTGCGCGGTCTTCGCCTTGGCGGGGTCGTCCTTCAGCGCCTTCTTACGGGCCTTGGCCACGGTGTCGGTGAGCGCCGTCTCCCGTTTCCGGTCGAAGGTCGTGTAGATCTGGTAGCCGCCCAGGTCGAACTCCTTGTCCGAGATGTTCGCGGCCTTCTTCGCGTACTGGGTCGCCAGCTCCACCAGGTAGTCGCTCTGCTTGCCGGTGTCGTAGGTCCGGGACTGCTTGAGCGGCTCGGGGAACTTCTTGTACTTGGCCCGCTCGGACGGCGACAGCTTGCCGATGTCGACCATGCGGTCGAGGGTCCAGGACCAGCGCTCCACCGCCCGCTGGTGGTTCGCCTTGCTCAGGATGGGGTCGTAGAGCCCGGCGCCCTTGAGCAGGGAGGCGAGGAACGCGCCCTCGCTGGCGTTGAGCCGGCTCACGTCCTTGCCGTAGTAGGCCTGGGCGGCCCGCTGGAGGCCGTAGGTTCCGCGGCCGAACCAGCTGGTGTTGAGGTAGCCCTCGAGGATCTTGTCCTTGCTCATCTTGTTGTCGAGCTTGAGGGCGATCATCGCCTCGGTGAACTTGCGGCTCACCGAACGGTCCTGGTTCAGATAGACGTTCTTGACGTACTGCTGGGTGATGGTGGAGCCACCCTGGGTGTCCCCCTCGCCCACGGTGCGCACCAGGGCGCGTGTGATGCCTTTGAGGGAGATGCCGGGGTCGGAGTAGAAGCTCTCGTTCTCCGCCGCGAGCACCGCCCAGCGGACGTCCTCGGGTATGTCCTTCAGCGGCATCGCCTGCCGCCGCACCCACCCGGTACGGGCCATGGGCGTCCCGTCCGACCAGAAGTAGACGTTGTCCTGCTGGGTGGCGTACGTGTTCAGGTCCTCGGGTATGTCCGTCGCGGCGTAGGCGATGGCGAGCAGCGAGCCGCTCAGCCCCAGCGCCAGGCCCCAGGCCGCCAGCCACTGCCGCCAGGAGGGCGCCCAGCGCCGCCAGCCGGTGCGGCCGGGTCGCGGGTACTGCGGGCGCAGACGGCGGGCGAGGGGCGCGAACTTTCCTGCCAGGGCGGACGGCTGTGCGGGTTTGCGACGGGAGCCACGATGGCTTGAACCGGCCCCCTGATTGGCGCGTTCTGCGGAGTCCTCCGCCTCCGGGTCCGCCCCGCCGGGAACCTCGGTGGGAACCTCGGCGGGAGACGGTATACGGAGCTGGGTGGTTCGCTCGGCGAGAAAGGGGATACGAAGCTGGGTGGTTCGCTCGGCGGGAACCTCATTCTCCGTACGACCGCTCTCGGGCCCTTCCGGCTCGCCTCGGCGACTGTTCGGACGGTCGTCGTCCGCCCCTCTAGCCACGGCGGGCTCCGGCGCGTGGACGGCCCAGGGGATACGGGGCATCGGTTCGATGCCATGCCTCGGTCACGACTGCGTCTCCCTCCGCACTTCGCACTTCGGATTTGCGCGCGCGGGTAGATGCAGCGGCCGCACAAATGCGGCTGCGAGCCCCCCTCCCCGACCTTGCGGCTCGTCGCGGCTCTCATAAATTATCAGCGACTATCGAAATCCCTTCGATCAGGAACGAGACAGAAAAGATCAGGAAGACGATCAGGGGGCAATCGGGAGGGACTCGGAGGCACTCGGAGGCACTCGGAGGACCCAGTCGGCCTGCCCGGGACCGCGGGATCGTCCGGCTCCGGATCTCGGCACCGCACCCGGCGGAGCGTCCGGTCCTCGGCCACGGCACCACACCGCGAGAAGGCCGCGGAGCCCTGTGGTCTCGGGAAGGTGCCAGCTAATCTGTGGGCATGCCTCGCTACGAGTACCGCTGCCGGACCTGCGGCAACACGTTCGAACTGTCCCGTCCCATGGCGGATTCCGCCGCCCCCGCGGCCTGCCCCGACGGGCACGACGACACGGTGAAACTCCTGTCGACCGTCGCGGTCGCCGTCGGCGGCTCGGCGTCGGCCTCGGCGCAGGCGCCGCGCGCGGGCGGTGGCGGAGGCGGGTGCTGCGGCGGAGGCTGCTGCGGCTGACCCACGGAGATTTCTCACAAACTCTTCAGCTCCACCCCACCGGAGGCCCGCCTCGGCCGAACCGGCCCCCGGCAGTGTCCACAAACGGCCCCCGGCGGGGCTCCCACCCCGTGCCCGGGGGCGGCTCAACCCCTACCCGGGCAGGGCTCCCACACCGCCCGGGCAGAGCTCCCAGACCCAACCCCAGCCGAGCCCTCAAACCCGGTCCGGGGGGCTGAGCTGACGACAGGCCCTAGGGCTGGGGCGGGCGGCCGCAGGTGTGGAGGAATTCGCGCAGGATGCGCTCCCCCGCCGCGACGCCCCGCTCGGGCAGCGCGGTGATCGCCGGTGCCGTCCAGTCGGTGTCCGCGAGTTCGCCGTGGCCGGGACGCCAGCCGCGGTCGGCGGCGAGCAGGAGGTCGGCGTCGAGGAGGGAGTCACCGGCGGCCAAGGTCAGGGTCGCCCCGGTGCGGCGGGCGACCTCACTCATGGCCGCGCTCTTGGTGAGCGGCTTCGGCACGGCGTAGATCTTGCGGCCCTGGAGGGATACGGTCCAGCCGCGGTTCTCGGCCCAGACCGCGAGTTCCTTCACCCACTCCTCGGAGAGCAGTTCGCGCTCGACGACGAGATAGACGAACAGGTCCTCGGCAACCCGGTGCTTACGCACCCAGGCCGGGTCGGCGGTGGCCTCCAGATGCTCCCGTACCTCCTCCAGTGGCGCGCACTCCGTGGCCAGCCGCGCCGTCACGCGCGCGTGCCACTCGGGGTCGGAGACCCCGTCGACGAGCAGGTGCCCGCCGTTGGCGCAGATCGCGTACTTCGGGGCGGGACCCGGCAGGTTGATGCGCTGGTACTGCTTACGGGTACGGGTCGTGGTGGGCACGAAGTCAGCCACGTCACCGAGCTCGGAGAGCAGCGCGGCGGCCGTCTCGGTCATGTACGACAGCGGCCGGCTCTCGTGCACCTCGACGCAGAGCAGCCGGGGCGCCCGCGCGTCCGGCATGGTCAGGGCGAGGGCGGCGGCGGAGTAAATCAGCGTACGGTCGAGGTCGCTGGCGACGAGCGTCCTGGGCGTGGACATCAGACCGTCACCGCCTTGCCGTCGGCACCGGTCGCGCCGCGCGTGTACTTCGGGTGGATCAACCCCACGCAGGTGTACGGGAGTTCGGCGACCTCCTCGACGGGCACCCCACGCTGCTCGGCGAGCAGGCGTACGTGGTCGAGGTCGGCGCCCGCTCCGGCGCGGGCCAGGATCTTCCAGGGCACGCGGCGCAGCAGCACCCGGGTGGTCTCGCCGACGCCCGGCTTGACGAGGTTCACGTCGTGGATCTCGTACTCCTCGCTGATCCGCTCGACCGCCGCCCAGCCCTCCCAGGTGGGGGTGCGGTCGGCGGCGAGGAGTTCCTTGGCCTGGGCGCAGGCCGCGTCGGCGACGTCGGCGAAGTGGGCGGCGACGGTGTCCAGGAAGTCGACGGAGACATCGGATCCGGCGAGTTCACGGTAGAACTTCGCGCCGTGGAAGTCGTGCTCGCCCACCAGGTCGGAACGCAGCACCGTACGCGAGATCAGCCCCGAGACCGTCGAGTTGAGGCAGGCGGAGGGGATGAGGAAGTCCTCACGGGTGCCGTACGTCCGCACGCACGAGCCCGGGTCGGCGAGGACCGCGATCTCCGGGTCGAAACCGGTGACGCCCTCGAGGGTCTCGAACTCCTCGACGGCCTGGACGAGTTCCCGGGTGATCGCGCCCTTGCCGGTCCAGCCGTCGACGAACACGACATCGGCCGGGTCGTGGTGGGCGGCGAGCCAGCGCAGCGCGTTGGCGTCGATGCCGCGGCCACGCACGATGGACACGGCGTAGTGCGGCAGGTCGAGACCGTGCCGGTGCTGGGCCCAGCGGCGCATCAGGACGCCTACAGGGGTGCCCGCGCGGGCGAGCGAGACGAGTACGGGCCGCGGGGAGCGCTCGGCGAGCACCAGCTCGGTGACGGCGCCGACGGCCTGGGCGATACGGGCCGCCGAGGTGCCCAGGGCCGCGTGGAACAGCTCCTGATACTGGGCGCTCGGCTGGTACTCCATCGGCAGCGATTCCGCGTAGTGCGCGCCGCCGCTCTGGATCGCCTCCTCGCGCTCCTCGGTCGGCGCCTCCAGGGTCACGTCCGAGAGGTCCTGGAGCAGCCAGCCGACCTCGTCCGGCGGGTACGAGGAGAAGGCTGGGCCTCGGAGGGGCTCAGGCAGCATGGAGGGCCTTTCGGTGGACGGCCGCGCGGGGACGTACGACGGGACGACGGCGAGCAGGACGCTCGGGCTGTGGGCCGCGAGCTGGGCCAGCAGGCCGTCGGGGGCGTGCAGTGCGGGGGTGTCGGCGGTGGAGTCGACGACGGCGACCACGGCGTCGAAGCCGGCGCCCGCGACGTTGTAGGCGTAGCGCTCGCCGGGGCCGTCGTCCGGGTTGTCGTGGGCCGGGAAGACGAGGCGGGTGCGGATCGCGTAGCCGGGGTCGTCGAGGGCGAGGACGGGCGAGCGGGTGGTCGTGGAGTAGCGCACCTCGGCGGCCACGACCTGCTCCAGCTCCCGTGCCAGCCGCAGCGGCGCGTACATCAGCTCCTCGAAGCCGAGCACCAGCACCCGCCGGGCGCTGTCCGGCAACGCGTCGGCGATCCGCGCGGCCATCGTCGGCAGGGCGCCGTCCAGGCGTATTCGATGCCCGGGCGTGAACCCGTGCCGGCCCCCGTCGGGGACACCACGCGGCCACCCGAGCTCGACACGAACCGCACCGGAACCCCGCGCCCCGGACCCAGTCACCTGCTCCTGCCCGTCGGTGGACGCGTACCGCGCGACCAGGGCCTGGCCCTTCTCCAGTACGCCCTCCGGGAGCCGCACCGTCCCCGAGGCCGCTGTGACGAGGTCGACCCGTGCGCCGATCTCCTGGGCGAAGTCCTCCAGCCGCCCCAGGTCGGCGGCCGAGCGCATGTCGACGAGTGCCACGACCACGTACCGCTCGCGCGGGTAGCGGGCGTGGAGATCGCGGATGGTGTTCAGGACCGTGTTGCCGGTGGAGAACTCGTCGTCGACGAGGACCAGCGGGCCGGGACCCGCGAGCAGGTCGGGGTCCTCCGGGAGGAGCAGATGCGACGTGGCGTGCGAGTGCGACTCCTCGAAGCCGCCCGCCGTGGCGACGCCCGCGACGGGGCGGCGGGTCGAGTGGAGGTAGGGGGCGAGGCCCACGCCGTCGGCGACGGAGTGGCCGAGGCCGGTGGCGGTCTCGGCGTACCCGAGGACGACGGCCGCGCGGGCGCCCTCCGTGCCGAGCAGCTCGCGCACCCGCCGGCCGAGTGCGAACCCGTATCCGTACACCACGGACGGTGACTGCGGGACATGCTTGCCCAGCACGTTCGACACCAGCAGATGCGCCCGCCGGGGGTTGCGCCGCAGCGCGAGCCCCAGCAGGTCGCTCAGCTGCTCGTCACCGAGCAGTTCGACCCCGAGCCGCTCGGCGACCCAGGTTCCCGTCCACACCACGTTGCTCATCGATTCCTTGTTGATCGGATTCCTTGTTGATCGCTGGTCGGGCCTGGTCGCTCGGTCGGGCCTGGTCGCTCGGTCGGGCCGGTTCAGGTCGGCAGCCCCGCGGCGAGGAGCTCCACGAAGCCGATGTCCTCGTTGGCGACACCGAAAACCTCGGCGCGCTGGAGGGTGCGCTCGGCCCAGGCGCGATGCGGCTTCACCTCGTTCATTTTGTTCGTGTACGCCGACCGCAGCACGCCGCCACCGCCGCGCTCGGGCCGCAGGATGTCCTGTGCGTCGCTGTACTCCTCATGGGTGACGACGGACAGCGCGTGCACGGCCGGTACGTGCGAGGGGTGGATGCAGGTCTTGCCGAGCAGGCCGTTGGCGCGGTCGAGGGCGATCTCGCGCAGCAGCCCGTCCAGGTCGTGTTCTATCAGCGCGTTGCGCAGGTCCTCCGCCTCCGGGGTGAAGGGGCTGCGGCGCAGCTGCGGCTTGAACATGCGCTCCTGGACCCGGAAGTACTCCCACACCGGCCCGGTCACCGTGAATCCCGTGCCGTCCGCCCGCCCCAGCATGTTCACCACGTCGGCGATCACGGAGGCGACGATCTGCACGTCGTACGCGGTCATGTCGGGCGCTCTGCGCAGCCCGTACGCCGAGCAGAAGTCGGTGACGCCGAGGCGCAGCGCGAGGACCCGGTCGCGGTACTTGTCGACCGTGCGGGAGATCCCCTCCAGGGTCTCCCGGCGGCTCTCCAGGTACAGCAGGCCGGGCGACTCGAGGACCGGCATGGCGAACAGGCGCCGCCCGCTCGCGGACTCGGCCGCGCCGAGCGCCTCCATGAACGGGACGCCCCGCTCCTCGGTGAACTTCGGCAGTACGAATCCGGACAGCAGCCGCACGGTGGGGCCGAGCCGCCGCACGAGGTCCGGGATCTGCGCGGGCTCGCGGACCCGCACGAACAGCAGCGGAAGCTCGGTCCCGGACCGTCCGGCGAGGTCGGCGAACTGCCTGACCAGGTTCTCCTCGGCGCCCACGACCTCGGCGTCGTCGATCGAATCCTCCAGGCACAGCACCATGGAGACCACACCGCGTCCGGCCTGCTTGACGACGTCGTCGGCCAGCCGCGGCCTGGTCGCCGGGCTGTACAGAGTGGCCCCGAGAGCCGCCGCGAGCACGCGGGCCGGGGAATCGGCGGTGAAGGCGCTCGGCTCTCGATAGAACAGACGCCGCCGCTCTTCAGGGGCGATATGCCCGAAGTGACGCATGTAACTCCCCCGTGACGGCTAGGCGGCCCTACGTGATGTGGCCGGTAATAGTACGTATGGATCCATGTCAGGGGTTCCCATCGGGCATGAAGTTCAGGTAACTCGGCCGTGTCGGTTGTCTTCCCTCTTGACCCGGATTCCTCACCCCCACGTTGTCGTGACCAGGACCGAGAGGGCAGGATGACCGCATGACGCACGCGATGCTGAAGGGGTCGAACGTCCCGCTGGACGCCGCAGCGGTACGCGCCGTACTGCGCTGGACGCCCGGGCAGGGTGTTCCCGATGTCGATGCCTCGGCGCTGCTCCTCGGTCCCGACGGCCGTGTGCGATCCGACGAGGACTTCGTCTTCTACAACCAGCCACGCCATCCCTCGGGCAAGGTCTGGCGGCTCGGCAAGAAGCGCGTCACCGAAGGCCTGACCGACACGATCCAGACAGATCTGGCCGGTGTCGAGTCCGGCGTCGGACAGATTCTGCTGGTCGCATCGGCGGAGGGCGTCACCTTCGACCACGTACGCGCCCTGCGCATCCTGCTGTACGACGCGTCCGCCGCGGACGGCGAACCGTTGGCCTACTTCGACATCAAGCCGGAGACCGGCGCGGAGACGGCGCTGATCTGCGGGGAGCTGTACCGGCGCGGCCAGGGCTGGAAGTTCCGGGCGCTCGGCGAGGGCTATCCGAACGGCCTGGAGGGGCTCGCCTCCGACTTCGGGATCACGGTGGACGAGTCGGATCCGGACGCCGCGCCCGTGACCGGGTCCGTACCCGGGGCCGCACCCGGATCCGTACCCGACGCCTCGACCTGGGCCGCCCCCGCCGGGTCGCCGGAGACCTCGGTACCGCTGCCGCCCGAGCAGCCGCCCGCCCCGGTCCCCCAGCAGCCCGCGTACGGCTATCCGCAGCCGCAGACGTCAGCCACGGCCACGACCCCGCCGGCGTACGGCTATCCCCAGCCGACCGGCCAGTCGGCCTACGGCTACCCCCAGCCCCAGACCGCGGCCCCCGCACAGCCCGCCTACGGCTTCCCTCAGCCGGTGAGCACACTCCCGGACCCGGACTTCAAGCTGCCGCCGCAAGGACCACAGTTCATCGGGCGTTAGGGCCTGAAAGGGGCTCCGGGCAGGCGAACCGTCAACGATCCACCTTCGACTTGTACCCCCGCCCCCACTGAAGCCCCCAGCCGTAGAGCCGGTCGAGTTCGGCCTGGAAGCCGTACACGAACTTCACCTCGCGTCGCACGATCAGCTCGCCCTTGTGGTTCTCGATCATTACGACGGCACAGGACCGGGCCTGCGGATGGCGTTCGTCGAGGCCGATCTCGATCCGCGGGCCGTTGCTCGGGAAGAGCGTGACGATGGCGTGCGTACGGTCGAAGGCCGGGGTCTGGTCGTAGATGTAGACGAAGACCAGGAGTCGTTTGATGTTGTCGCGGTGGTCGAGGTTGACGTAGATCGTCTCACCCGACGCCGAGCCGAAGCGGTCGTCTCCGCTGAGCTTCACATACGGCGCGCCGTTGAGTTCGCCGAAGAAGCTGCCCAGGGGCTGGACCACGCCCTTGGTGCCGTCCGCGAGCTCGTACAGGACGCCGAGGTCGAGGTCGACGTTCACCATGCTCTGGGTGTGCGCCTGGACCATTTCGGGCTTGAAAGTCCTGAGGGGGTTGCGCAGCAGGCTGCCGCGCTCCTGACCGCCGATGTCGGAGGTACGCATCCGCCAGGACAGGTTGATGCGCAGATTGCCGGTTTCCGCACCCTGCTTGTTGAGCGAGACCGTGTGGTTCCGCTTGGTCAGTTCTATGGAGTTGGTGGCCGCGCTGCCGGAGTCGAAGTCCGCCGAGCGCCCGCGCCACAGATCGCCCCAGAAACTCATTCCCGCCCCCACGTTCCCACGTGCCCCGTCCCTTCACTACGCGACGGGGCGGCCGTCAGGACTCGTCCTCGACAGCCGCCCCGCTCAGAGCGTTCCTCAACCGATCCCGGTTCACACCCCCGGACGAGTGAGCCGAAGGGGCGCGCCGGGGGCGATCCGAGCCACAAAAAAGGGCGAGTGAGCCGAAGGGGCGCGCCGGTGTCGAGACCCCGATCGCGCGGAGGCCCGAAGGGCCGAGCACGATCGGGGTCTCGACACCGGCACAAGCGCCCCGGAGGCGAACCGAGCCCCAAAAAAGGGCGTCAGACCCCGGACGAGATTTCAGTCTTGTCGTCCGAGGTTTTACCCTCGGCCGCCGCCAGTGCCCTGTTGCGGCGCACGGACGAGATGAAGGACCAGCCGATCAGGACGACGCCGACGAGGCCGGTGATGACCTCGTTGATCTGGTACTGGATGGTGACCAGGAGGATCACGGCGAGGGCACCGATCGCGTAGTGCGCGCCGTGCTCCAGGTAGACGTAGTCGTCGAGGGTGCCCTGGCGGACCAGGTAGACCGTGAGCGAACGGACGTACATGGCGCCGATACCGAGGCCGAGGGCCATCAGCACGATGTCGTTGGTGATGGCGAAGGCGCCGATGACACCGTCGAAGGAGAACGACGCGTCCAGGACCTCGAGGTAGAGGAACATGAAGAACGCGGCCTGGCCGGCGAGGACGATGGCCGGCTTCTTCTTGCCGGTCCGCTCGGCCTCTTCCTCCGCCTCGTGCTCCCGCTCCTCCTCTTCCTCGAGTTTGTCCTCGAAGTAGCCGGAGAGTCCGCCGACGATCATGTACGTGATCAGGCCCGCGATGCCGGAGAGCAGGACCGTCGCCGCCTTGTCGACGTGCATGCCGCCGTGCTGGTGGGCGTGGGTCGCGAAGGTCATGGCGGAGACCATCAGCACGATCAGCGCGATGCAGACCGACAGCATGTCGATCTTGCCGAGCTTGGCCAGCGGCCGCTCCAGCCAGCCGAGCCACTTGATGTCGCGGTCCTCGAAGATGAAGTCGAGGAAGATCATCAGCAGGAACATGCCACCGAAGGCGGCGATCGCCGGGTGGGCGTCGGTGACGAGCTGCTCGTACTGGTCCTTGTTGTTCAGCGCGAGGTCGACGGCCTCGATCGGACCCAGCTGCGCGCTGACGGCGACGATGACGACAGGGAACACCAGCCGCATGCCGAATACGGCGATCAGCACACCGATGGTGAGGAAGATCTTCTGCCAGAAGGCACTCATCTTCTTCAGGATTCCGGCGTTGACCACCGCGTTGTCGAAGGACAGCGAGATCTCCAGGATGGAGAGGATCGCCACGATGCCGAAGCCGGTCCACCCCCCGTAGAAGACCGCTGCGACGAGGCCGAGCGCGGTGACCGCAAACGACCAGCCGAAGGTTTTCAGAAGCACTGGCTACCCAATCATCGTGTGTGTACGGGTCTCCCCCGCGCCGTACTCGGCTTTACCTACTGTTGACCACGAAGTCTAAAGGGCCGCCCCTTCGGCTGACGTGGGCGGGCCCTAGGAGACGTTGACCCCGAAATCAAGGGCGATGCCGCGCAAGCCGGACGCGTACCCCTGACCCACCGCGCGGAACTTCCACTCGCTGTTGTAGCGGTAGACCTCGCCGAAGATCATCGCGGTCTCCGTGGAGGCGTCCTCGGAGAGGTCGTAGCGGGCGAGCTCCTGGCCGTCGGCCTGGTTGACCACGCGGATGAACGCGTTGCTGACCTGGCCGAAGGTCTGGCCGCGGTTGTCGGCGTCGTGGATGGAGACCGGGAAGACGATCTTGTCGACGTGAGCCGGCACCTTGGAGAGGTCGATCAGGATCGACTCGTCGTCACCGTCGCCCTCACCCGTGAGGTTGTCACCGGTGTGCTCCACCGAGCCGTCCGGGCTCTTGAGCTGGTTGTAGAAGATGAACCATTCGTCACCGAGCACCCGGCCGGACTGGCACAGCAGGGCGCTGGCGTCCAGGTCGAAGTCGGCTCCGGTGGTCGAGCGCGCGTCCCAGCCGAGCCCGATCAACACCTGCGTGAGGTTGGGTGCGGCCTTGGAGAGGGAGACATTGCCTCCCTTGGCGAGCGTGACGCCCATGATCTGTTTCCTCCCCGGTGAAGCGTTCATGCAGTTTTGCAGGCGATATCCCCGCCGGGCCCCTGGCCAACCCGTCTTTCCGGCCGGGATCCGGGTTGTCCCCCCGGGACAACACAGCGGGTTGTTCAGCGGGCCTCGGCGCCGCACCCGAGGGCGCGGCGCCGGACCGATGAGCCGAAGGCCGTACGGCTCGGAGTGGGTCAGACGTTCACGCCGAAGTCCTGCGCGATGCCGCGCAGGCCCGAGGCGTAGCCCTGGCCGATGGCGCGGAACTTCCACTCCGCGCCGCTGCGGTACAGCTCGCCGAAGACCATCGCGGTCTCCGTCGAGGCGTCCTCGGAGAGGTCGTAACGCGCGATCTCCGCCTCGCCCGCCTGGTTCACGACGCGGATGAACGCGTTGCGGACCTGGCCGAACGACTGCTGGCGGTTCTCGGCGTCGTAGATCGAGACCGGGAACACGATCCGCTGGACCTCGGCCGGGACGGCGGCGAGGTTGACCTTGACCTGCTCGTCGTCGCCCTCGCCCTCACCGGTGATGTTGTCCCCGGTGTGCTCGACCGAGCCGTCCGGGCTCTTCAGGTTGTTGAAGAACACGAAGTTCTGGTCGGAACTGACCTTGCCGTCCGCGTTCGTCAGGATGGCGCTGGCGTCGAGGTCGAAGTCGACGCCGGTGGTGGTGCGGGCGTCCCATCCCAGACCGACGATGACCGCGGTCAGTCCCGGGGCCTCCTTCGTCAGAGATACGTTGCCGCCCTTGCTGAGACTGACTCCCACGAGTCCTCCCAATGGTGTCCAGGGGCGGGGAGCCCCGTAGTGCGTTGGTATCGGATCAACGTGTCGATCCTAGTGACGGGTTCCCACACCACGCAGGGCTTGGAACCGAACAATCACAGGGTGTCGAGCGCCTTTACGTACTCATTCAGGTCACGCGCGTCGGGCAGACCGTTGACGACGGTCCAGCGGACGACGCCCGCCTTGTCGATGATGAAGGTGCCGCGCACGGCACAACCCTTGTCCTCGTCGAAGACGCCGTACGCGCGCGAAGTGTTGCCGTGCGGCCAGAAGTCGGAGAGCAGCGGGTACTCCAGGCCCTCCTGCTCGGCGAAGACGCGCAGGGTGTGGATGGAGTCGTTGGAGACGGCCAGCAGCTGGACCTCGTCGTTGACGAACTTCGGCAGTTCGTCGCGCAGGGCGCACAGCTCGCCGGTGCACACGCCGGTGAAGGCGAACGGGTAGAAGAGCAGCACCACGTTCTTCTTGCCACGGAAGTCGGACAGCTTCACGGTGGCACCGTGGTTGTCCTTGAGCTCGAAGTCCGGGGCCTCGGTGCCGACCTCGATCGCCATAGTCACACGCTTCCCTTCGAAGGGGCTGTTCGGGTGACGCCCAGCCTACGCAGCGTCCGCCGCGCGCCCCGGTGCGACCCGGCCGGGCCCGGCGCGGCTCATGGGCCGGCCCATGGCCTCGGGCATGAGCCGGCCCATGGGTCAGCCCATGGGTGAGGCCCCCGCCGACCGTTCGTCGGTGGGGGCCTCACACGATGTCCTGCGGCAGACGGAGCGGGAGCTCAGCGCTTCGACTTGGGCGTGGCCAGGCGGGTGCCCGACCACTCCTTGCCCACGGAGATGCTCTTCGTCTGGGAGAGACCGGCGGTCTGTGCGGCATCACTGATGTCGCTGGGCTCGACGTAACCGTCCCGGCCGGTCTTCGGGGTCAGCAGCCAGATCATGCCGCCGTCCTCAAGGAGACCGATGGCGTCCACCAGAGAATCCGTGAGGTCGCCGTCCTCGTCGCGGAACCACAGCAGCACGACGTCAGCGACGTCGTCGTAGTCCTCATCGACCAGATCCTGGCCGATCAACGATTCGATACCTTCACGGAGCTCGTGGTCAACGTCGTCGTCGAAGCCGATCTCCTGGACCACCTGTCCGGGCTCGAACCCCAGCCTGGCGGCCGGGTTGGTCCGCTCCTCCGCGTGGTCCGCGGTCGCGCTCACGGCTTGCCTCCTGATTGTTTTGCGGTAGATGTCAGCCACGCGCGTGCGCGTGGCGTTGGCCGTAGTCCACACGGGCGGGACGGATCGCGCAAGTACCCGGCCGTCAAGACCGCCGAAACGGTGACGATCCTGGCGGTGTCGACGCAACTCCAGCCATGGAATCACGGTTCGGGGTGATGCAGGCCACACCGATATGTTCGGTTTGCGAATTTAGGTACCCCTGAAGCCTACGAGACCCGAACGACTTTGCGGAACGCGTCATGGAGTGCAGCGTATCGTTACGTTTTGGTCTGGCCCGTCCCAACGGTCTGCAGGAATGTCTCGGTTACCTCTCGGTAGAGATGACGATTCCTCTCCCGAGGTACACGATGGGGAACGGCGCAGACAAGGAAAAGTGGCCCTCTGACAGCGAAGGAACAGCGTGGCTTCCGGATCCGATCGCAACCCGATCATCATTGGCGGCCTTCCCAGTCAGGTCCCGGACTTCGACCCTGAAGAAACGCAGGAGTGGCTCGACTCCCTCGACGCCGCCGTCGACGAGCGCGGCCGCGAGCGTGCCCGGTATCTGATGCTGCGGCTGATCGAGAGGGCCCGCGAGAAGCGCGTGGCCGTGCCCGAGATGCGCAGCACGGACTACGTCAACACCATCCCCACCAAGGCCGAGCCCTTCTTCCCCGGCAACGAGGAGATCGAGCGCAAGGTCCTGAACGCCACCCGCTGGAACGCGGCCGTGATGGTGTCCAGGGCCCAGCGCCCGGGCATCGGCGTCGGCGGCCACATCGCCACGTTCGCCTCCTCCGCCTCGCTCTACGACGTGGGCTTCAACCACTTCTTCCGCGGCAAGGACCGGGGCGACGGCGGCGACCAGATCTTCTTCCAGGGGCACGCGTCGCCGGGCATCTACGCCCGCGCGTTCCTGCTCGACCGGCTGAGCGAGCAGCAGCTCGACGCCTTCCGGCAGGAGAAGTCGAAGGCGCCGTACGGGCTGTCCTCGTACCCGCACCCGCGGCTGATGCCGGACTTCTGGGAGTTCCCGACCGTCTCCATGGGCCTCGGCCCGCTCGGCGCGATCTTCCAGGCGCGGATGAACCGCTACATGGAGGCGCGCGGCATCGCGGACACCTCCGCGTCACACGTGTGGGCGTTCCTCGGCGACGGCGAGATGGACGAGCCGGAGTCGCTCGGGCAGTTGTCCATCGCCGCTCGGGAGAGCCTGGACAACCTGACCTTCGTCGTCAACTGCAATCTGCAGCGCCTCGACGGGCCGGTGCGCGGCAACGGCAAGATCATCCAGGAGCTCGAGTCGCAGTTCCGCGGCGCCGGATGGAACGTCATCAAGCTGGTCTGGGACCGCAGTTGGGACCCGCTGCTGGCGCAGGACCGGGACGGCATCCTCGTCAACAAGCTGAACATCACGCCCGACGGCCAGTTCCAGACGTACGCCACCGAGACCGGCGCGTACATCCGCCAGCACTTCTTCGGTGACGACCACCGGCTGCGCGCGATGGTCGAGAACATGACCGACGACCAGATCCTGCACCTGGGCCGCGGCGGACACGACCACAAGAAGATCTACGCGGCGTTCTCGGCGGCCAAGGAGCACAAGGGCCAGCCGACGGTGATCCTGGCGCAGACGGTCAAGGGCTGGACGCTGGGCCCGAACTTCGAGGGCCGCAACGCCACGCACCAGATGAAGAAGCTGACGGTCGCCGACCTCAAGCACTTCCGCGACCGGCTGCACCTGCCGATCTCCGACAAGCAGCTGGAGGACGGCGCGCCGCCGTACTACCACCCGGGTCGGAACTCGGAAGAGATCCAGTACATGCACGACCGCCGTAAGGGGCTCGGCGGGTACGTCCCGACGCGCGTCGTGCGGTCGCAGCCGCTGGCCCTTCCGGACGACAAGACCTACGCGGCGGTGCGGAAGGGCTCGGGCCAGCAGTCGATCGCCACCACCATGGCCTTCGTACGGCTCCTCAAGGACCTCATGCGGGACAAGGAGATCGGCAAGCGGTTCGTGCTGATCGCGCCCGACGAGTACCGCACCTTCGGCATGGACTCGTTCTTCCCGAGCGCGAAGATCTACAACCCGCTCGGCCAGCAGTACGAGTCCGTGGACCGCGATCTGCTGCTCGCGTACAAGGAGTCGCCGACCGGCCAGATGCTGCACGACGGCATCTCGGAGGCGGGCTGCACGGCGTCGCTGATCGCGGCGGGTTCGGCATACGCCACGCACGGCGAGCCGCTGATCCCGGTCTACGTCTTCTACTCGATGTTCGGTTTCCAGCGCACCGGCGACCAGTTCTGGCAGATGGCCGACCAGTTGGCGCGCGGTTTCGTACTCGGCGCGACCGCTGGTCGTACGACACTGACCGGTGAGGGTCTGCAGCACGCGGACGGCCACTCGCAGCTGCTCGCCTCGACGAACCCGGCCTGTGTCGCGTACGACCCGGCGTACGGCTTCGAGATCGCGCACATCGTGAAGGACGGCCTGCGCCGGATGTACGGTCCGGACAGCGAGGACGTCTTCTACTACCTGACCGTCTACAACGAGCCGATCCAGCATCCGGCTGAACCGGAGAACGTTGACGTGGACGGCATCCTCAAGGGCATCTACCGCCTGAAGTCCAGTGATCAGGGCGCCATTCCCGCGCAGATCATGGCGTCCGGTGTCGCCGTCCCCTGGGCGATCGAGGCGCAGCGGATCCTCGCCGAGGAGTGGAACGTGCGCGCCGACGTCTGGTCGGCGACCTCCTGGAACGAGCTGCGGCGCGAGGCCGTCGCGGTGGAGCAGCACAATCTGCTGCACCCCGAGGAGGAGCAGCGCGTTCCGTACATCACGCAGAAGCTGTCCGCCGCCCAGGGGCCGTTCGTGGCCGTGTCCGACTGGATGCGATCGGTTCCGGACCAGATCTCGCGGTGGGTGCCGGGGACGTACCAGTCCCTCGGCGCGGACGGCTTCGGCTTCGCGGACACCCGTGGGGCGGCCCGGCGGTTCTTCCACATCGACGCGCAGTCGATCGTGGTCGCGGTGCTGACCGAGCTGGCGCGCGAGGGCAAGATCGACCGCTCGGCGCTGAAGCAGGCGATCGACCGCTACCAGTTGCTCGACGTGACGTCGGCCGACCCGGGGGCCGCGGGCGGCGACGCGTAGGACATACAGCGAACGGAAGGGCGGCGGGGCCTGTGGCTCCGCCGCCCTTCCTGGTGCCGAGCCGTATTACTCGTGGGACTCGCGGGCGAATTACTCGTGGGCGTGACCCGTGGGCGTGACCGTTGGCGCGTGACCCGTGGGCGTGACCCGTGGGCGAACCAGAGCGGTTCGTCGGGGTGCTCGCCCGCGGCGTCACCAGACCGGTCAGGATTCGAGAAGCGCCGGCCGCCGCGCCGCCCCTAGCGTGGCTGCCATGGACATCACCCTGCACGCGAGCTTCCTCCCGCACAACGACCCGGACGCCTCCCTGGCCTTCTACCGCGACGCCCTCGGCTTCGAGGTCCGCAACGACGTCGGATACGACGGGATGCGCTGGATCACCGTCGGCCCGGTCGATCAGCCCGGCACGTCCATCGTTCTGCATCCGCCGGCCGCCGACCCCGGCATCACCGACGACGAGCGCCGCACCATCGCCGAGATGATGGCCAAGGGCACCTACGCCAGCCTCCTCCTGGCCACCAAGGACCTCGACGGCACCTTCGAGCAGCTGCGGGCCGGCACCGCCGAGGTCGTCCAGGAGCCGATCCAGCAGCCGTACGGCGTTCGCGACTGCGCCTTCCGCGATCCCGCGGGCAACCTGATCCGCATCCAGGAGAAGCGCTGAGCCGTCCGGCGGACGGTGCGGCGCACCCGGTATCGCTGTCCTTCGACGGGGACGGGACAGCGGACCGTTGCCGCGATCGCGCCGACAAAGTAAAACCGGACGTGCTGCTCGACGCTGGTCGGATCGAGCCCGGCGGCCCCGCCCAACAGATGGAGACACGATGAGCATGGCCACGACGACGGACACGCAGTCGCCCGCGCCGCACGCTGCCGACAGCCACGATCTGATCCGCGTGCACGGCGCGCGCGAGAACAACCTCAAGGACGTCAGCATCGAGATCCCGAAGCGCCGGCTGACGGTGTTCACGGGCGTGTCCGGCTCGGGCAAGAGCTCGCTGGTGTTCGACACGATCGCCGCGGAGTCGCAGCGGCTGATCAACGAGACCTACAGCGCCTTCGTACAGGGTTTCATGCCAACGCTGGCGCGGCCCGAGGTCGACGTACTCGACGGGCTGACGACGGTGATCAGCGTCGACCAGCAGCGGATGGGTGCAGACCCCCGCTCCACGGTCGGCACCGCCACCGACGCCAACGCGATGCTGCGCATCCTCTTCAGCCGGCTCGGGAAGCCGCACATCGGCCCGCCCGGCGCGTACTCCTTCAACACCGCCTCGGTCCGGGCGAGCGGTGCGATCACCGTCGAGCGCGGTGCCAAGAAAGCGGTGAAGGCGACCTTCAACCGCACCGGTGGCATGTGCACGCACTGCGAAGGCCGGGGCAAGGTCTCCGACATCGACCTCACCCAGCTCTACGACGACTCCAAGTCGCTCGCCGAGGGCGCGTTCACCATCCCCGGCTGGAAGTCGGACAGCCAGTGGACCGTGGGGCTCTACGCCCAGTCGGGCTTCCTCGACCCGAACAAGCCGATCCGCAGGTTCACCAAGCAGGAGATGCAGGACTTCCTCTACGGCGAGCCGACCAAGGTGAAGGTCAACGGCGTCAACCTCACCTACGAAGGGCTGATCCCCAAGATCCAGAAGTCCTTCCTGTCCAAGGACAAGGAGGCGATGCAGCCGCACATCCGGGCGTTCGTGGAGCGGGCGGTCACCTTCACCACCTGCCCCGAGTGCGACGGCACCCGGCTCAGCGAGGGGGCCCGGTCGTCGAAGATCGAGCAGATCAGCATCGCCGACGCCTGCGCGATGGAGATCAGGGACCTGGCCGAATGGGTCCGCGGGCTCGACGAGCCGTCGGTGGCGCCGCTGCTCACCGCGCTGCAGGGGACCCTCGACTCGTTCGTGGAGATCGGCCTCGGCTACCTCTCGCTGGAGAGGCCGGCGGGCACGCTGTCGGGCGGCGAGGCACAGCGCGTCAAGATGATCCGCCACCTCGGCTCCTCGCTCACCGACATCACCTACGTCTTCGACGAGCCCACCATCGGCCTGCACCCCCATGACATCCAGCGGATGAACGAGCTGCTGCTTCGGCTGCGGGACAAGGGCAACACGGTGCTCGTCGTGGAGCACAAGCCGGAGGCGATCGCGATCGCCGACCACGTCGTCGACCTCGGCCCCGGCGCCGGTACGGCGGGCGGCACCGTCTGCTTCGAGGGCACCCTCGAGGGGCTGCGGGCCAGTGACACCGTCACCGGCCGCCATCTCGACGACCGGGCCGCGCTCAAGGAGTCGGTGCGCACATCCACCGGCGCGCTCAAGATCCGTGGCGCGGCGGCGAACAACCTGCAGAACGTCGACGTCGACATCCCGCTCGGCTTGCTGGTCGTCGTCACCGGTGTCGCCGGCTCCGGCAAGAGTTCCCTCGTACACGGGTCGATTCCCGCCGGCGAGAATGTGATCTCGATCGACCAGACCCCGATCCGCGGCTCGCGACGCAGCAACCCGGCGACGTACACCGGACTGCTCGAACCGATCCGCAAGGCCTTCGCCAAGGCCAACGGCGTCAAGCCGGCGCTGTTCAGCGCCAACTCCGAGGGCGCCTGCCCCACCTGCAACGGCGCCGGCGTCATCTACACCGACCTGGCGATGATGGCGGGCGTCGCCACCACCTGCGAGGAGTGCGAGGGCAAGCGGTTCCAGGCCTCGGTGCTCGAGTACCACCTCGGGGGGCGCGACATCAGCGAGGTGCTCTCGATGTCGGTGACCGAGGCCGAGGAGTTCTTCGGCGCCGGCGAGGCGCACACTCCGGCCGCGCACAAGATCCTCGACCGGCTCGCCGACGTCGGGCTCGGCTACCTCACCCTCGGCCAGCCGCTCACCACGCTGTCCGGCGGCGAGCGGCAGCGGCTCAAGCTGGCCACCCACATGGCCGACAAGGGCGGCGGCCGGTCCGTTTTCGTACTCGACGAACCGACCACCGGCCTCCACCTCGCCGATGTCGAGCAGTTGCTCGGTCTGCTCGACCGGCTCGTCGACTCCGGCAAGTCGGTCATCGTCATCGAGCACCACCAGGCGGTCATGGCGCACGCCGACTGGATCATCGACCTCGGCCCCGGCGCCGGTCACGACGGCGGCAAGATCATCTTCGAGGGCACCCCCGCCGACCTCGTCGCCGACCGCTCCACCCTCACCGGCGAGCACCTCGCGGGCTACGTCGGCATCTGACCGAGGCCCTCGCGGGGACCGTGACTCGTCCTGCCCAGGTGGTCGACCCGCGCGGTGATGCGGCAGCCGATGCTGCGTCACCGCGCGGAATCCGCATTACCTACGATGCGCACATGAAGGATGAATCGGCACAGGCCCGTTGGGAACAGCGCACGCAACGGCCTCTGCTGGCGCTCGCGGTGGCCTTCACCGTCGCGTACGCCGTGCCGATCGTGGACAGCGACGCGAGCCCCGTGCTGATCCGCGCGTGCACGCTGGCGGAGTGGGTGGTGTGGGCGGCGTTCGCCGCGGACTACCTCGTACGGCTCGCGCTGGCCCCGCGTCGGCGGGACTTCGCCCGTACGCACTGGCTGGACCTGTGCGCGGTGATCCTGCCGCTCCTTCAGCCGCTGCGGCTGCTGCGGCTGGTCTCCACGCTGCTGCTGGTGGGGCGGCGGGCCCGGATGGCCTCGCAGATCCAGCTGACGACGTATGTCGGGGGCGCGGTGATCGGACTGCTGATGTTCGGCTCGCTCGCGGTGCTGTCGGTGGAGCGGGAGTCGCCGGACGGGAACATCAGGACGCTGGGCGACGCGGTGTGGTGGTCGTTCACGACGATGACGACGGTGGGGTACGGGGATCACGCGCCGACCACCGGTCTGGGCCGCATGCTCGCGGTCGGGCTGATGCTCTCCGGGATCGCGCTGCTCGGTGTCGTCACGGCCAACATCGCCGCGTGGTTCATTGCCCGGTTCGACAAGGACGACGTGGAGGAGCGGCGGCAGACGGCGGCGATCGAGGCGTTGGCGGAGGAGGTGCGGGCGTTGCGGGCGGAGGTGGCTTTGCTGTCGGGGGGTGTTCGGCACGCTGTGCCGGTGCCGGGGGCGGGGGAAGAGCGTTCGCGCTAGCGCGCGGGGCGGTTTCCAGGCTTGCGGCCGGTGGGGGCTTGTCGCGCAGTTCCTCGCGCCCCTTAAGGGGTCGTTCGTCGGCTGCGGGTTGGTGGGGGCTTGTCGCGCCCACGCGGCGGAGCCGCACAATGTCACAGCCCCGCGCCCCTTCAAGGGTGTCCGGGGGTATCCGCTGCCCCGCGGATACCCCCGATCCTCGCCTCCGGTCGTGGTGGCGCGCTGTCCCCCTCCGGCAGCGCGTCGCCGTCCCGGGCCTTGGCCTCCCATGTCGTGCGGAGGACTTGACCCACTGTGACGTGCGACGCGTGCCGAGGGGGAGGGATCTTTAGCGTTGTCACCCGGATAGGCGAAATCCGTCAGATATGGCCCCCGCCCGCCCCCGCGGCCTCCGCGTTCTCGCCCCGCTTGGTGAGCAGCGCGACGAAGACCGCCACCACGGCGACCACGGCGGCGACGAGGCAGGCCAGGCTCATGCCGGAGATGAAGGTGTCGTGGGCGACGTCGGTGATCTGCGCGGCGATCCGGGCCGGTGTGCCCTCGGCGACCGGCGCGGCACCGACCTGGACGGCCTCGGAGGCCTGGTCGAGCTGGGCCGGGGTGAGCGGCGGCAGCTTGGCGTCGGCCCAGTTGCCCGCGAGGTCGCTGTCGACCTTGGAGGCCATCACGGCGCCCAGCACGGCCGTACCGAGGCTGCCACCGATCTGCATGGCGGCTTGCTGAAGGCCACCGGCGACACCGGAGAGCTCCATCGGCGCGTTGCCCACGATGACCTCGGTGGCGCCGACCATGACCGGCGCGAGGCCGAGGCCGAGACCGGCGAACCAGAGCGACATGACGGCGCTGCCGGTGCCCGTGTCCAGCGTGGACATGCCGTACATGGAGATCGCGGTGAGGGCCATACCGCCCGCCAGCGGGATGCGCGGGCCGCTCTTGGTGATCAGGGCGCCGGCCAGCGGCGAGCCCACGATCATCATTCCGGTGAGCGGGAGCAGGTGCAGACCGGCGTCGACCGGGCTCATACCGTGCACGTTCTGCAGGTAGAAGGTGACGAAGAACAGACCGCCGAGGAAGGCTATGGCCATCAGGACCATGAGGACCACGCCCGCCGACAGCGGCACGGAGCGGAACAGCGCCAGCGGGATCAGCGGTTCCTTGACCCGCTTCTCCCAGAAGGCGAAGAGCGCGAAGCCGAGCACCGAGGCGCCCAGGAAGGTCCACGTCAGGCCGTCGCCCCAGCCCCAGGTAGGAGCCTTGATGAGCGCCCAGACGAGGCAGAACATGGCGCCGGAGAGCAGCGCGATGCCCAGGACGTCGAAGGAACGCGGGGCGTTCTCCGCGCGGTGGTCGGTGAGGATCAGCACGCCCAGGACCAGCGCGAGGATGCCGACGGGGACGTTGATGAAGAAGACCGACTGCCAGCTGACGTGCTGGACCAGCAGGCCGCCGAGGATCGGGCCACCCGCGGTGGACGCGCCGATGACCATGCCCCAGATGCCGATCGCCATGTTCAGCTTCTCGGCCGGGAAGGTGGCCCGCAGCAGGCCGAGCGCGGCCGGCATCAGCAGGGCCCCGAACAGGCCCTGCAGGACGCGGAAGGTGACCACCAGGGCGATGCTGCTGGAGAAGCCGATGGCCCCGGAGGCCACGGCGAAGCCGACGACTCCGACGAGGAAGGTCTGCCGGTGCCCGAACCGGTCGCCGAGCTTGCCCGCGGTGATCAGGGTGACCGCGAGCGCGAGAAAGTAACCGTTGGTGATCCACTGAACGTCCGCGAAGCTGGCGTTCAGGTCCTTCTGGATGGCCGGATTGGCGATGGCCACGATGGTGCCGTCCAGGGCGACCATCATGACGCCGACGGCCACGGTGAACAGGGTGAACCACGGATGGCCGCGCATGCCCTTTGCGGGAGCTGATTCGGGCGGGCCGGCCGGGGCCTTGCCGGCCGGGCCCGTCGCGTCGACGGTGGTCTGACTAGTCATACCTTGGAGGCTAGTGTCAGCCACTGACAGTTGACAAACCATTTCACTAGTCGGTAACTGTCACTTCATCCACCAGTACGCTGAACTGGGCGGCAGGACGAGAAGAGGCCCCCATGGACACGGCGCACACGACCGCTGCGGTACCGGCACCGCGACCGGGGCTGCGCGAGCGCAAGAAGCAGCGCACCCGGGACGCGCTACTGCGGGCCGCCCTGGAATTGTTCACCATCCAGGGGTACGAGCGGACGACCGTCGACGAGATCGTCGAGGCCGTCGACGTCTCGCAGCGCACCTTCTTCCGGTACTTCGCGGGCAAGGAGGACGCCGCCCTCTTCTCCCAGGGGATCGCGGAGTCGCACTACCTCGAAGCCCTCCGCGAACGCCCGCCCCACGAAGCCCCGTTGGAGGCGCTGCGACGCGCCGTCCTGGAGAGCTGGGACACCATCGGCGAGGCGATCGAGGCCGTCGTCCCGATCGAACTGCACATGCGCACCTACCGGTTGATCGAATCGACGCCCACCCTGCTCGCCGCCCATCTGCGCCGCTCCGAGGAGGTGGAGGAGGAGATCGCGCGGGTGATCGCCGAGCGCGAGGGCCTCGACGTGGACGCGGACCCGAGACCGCGCGTCGCGGTGGCCGTGTTCGGCGGAGTGATGCGCGTGACGGGCCGGCTGTGGGGCGCCGGCGAGGACTGCAGCGTCGCGGCGATCCGTGCGCTGACCGCCTCGTATCTCGATCATGTGGGGCCCGCACTGGCGGAGAACTGGCGTACGGAAAACGGGTATACGGAATGATCACCTCCGCACACATAGCGTCACTATTTATCTGAAACTGAACCCGCTTTGCCCCAATTACCCCCCGAGAAACGTGATCCCCGCCACTCGTTCAACGGGAGACACCACACTTCTCCTAGGGTGTCTTCTCAGTGACCTCCTTCGATACATCCCCCCAACTCAGCGTCTGGCGCGCACTGCTCGCGCTGGCCGTGGTGTTCGTGATGCTGGCCACAGGCGGCTGGACCGCGCTCCACAGCCACCGCGGGGCAAGCCCCCTCGAGGCATCGCGCTCGTCGTGGGAACGCGGCCGGATCGCCGGACAGCGGCTCCCGGACCTCGCCTCCGCGCCGAGCCGCCTGGGCCGCTTCTTCGCCTCGCTCAACGCCCACCAGCGCACCCGTCTCGCCCACCGCTATCCGCTCACGGTCGGCAACATGAACGGGGCGCCGGTGAAGCTGCGCTACCTGGCGAACCGCATCGCCATCGACCAGCAGCGCAAGGTCGAGAGCAAACGCATGCACGACGACCGGCTCTCCTCCGTCGGACAGCACGAGGCGGGCCGCCGTATGCACCGCTACGAGGCGCTGCTGAGCAAGGGCCGCAAGATCCTCGCCTTCGACCCCACGGGTTCGGGCCGGATCGCGGAGGTCTTCGGAAACCTCGGCAAGGCCGAGCGGGTCTCCCTCGTGGTGCCCGGCGTCGACACCGACCTGCTCACCTTTCAGCGCACCAACAGGAAGTACACGGCGCCCGTCGGCATGGCGCGTTCCCTGTACAAGGCCGAGCGCGCCGCGAGTCCCAGCACGCGTACGGCCGTGATCGCCTGGGCCGACTACACCACGCCCAGCGGAATCGGCGTGGACGCGGCCACCGCGATGCGCGCGGAGGAGGGCGCGGTCCGGCTGAACGCGCTGCTGCGCGCACTGCCCGGCCGCGCACCCGTCGCCCTGTACTGCCACAGCTACGGCTCCGTAGTGTGCGGGGTCGCCGCTCGCTCGCTGCCCTCCCGGGTCCTGGACATAGCCGTCGCGGGCAGCCCCGGCATGCACGCCCAGAACACGTCGTCGCTGCACACCTCGGCCCGGGTCTGGGCGATGCGGGACTCCGACGACTGGATCCAGGACGTGCCGAATCTCGAGCTCGGCGGGCTCGGACACGGCGCCGACCCGGTGTCGAAGGGGTTCGGGGCGCGCATTCTGTCGGCGGACGGCGCGAAGGGGCACGCAGGCTATTTCGAGCCGGGCACGGAGAGCCTGCGCAACTTCGCACGGATCGGCGTCGGCACGTACCCCGCGGTGCAATGCGCCGACAAGGAGGATGACGCGTGCCGGATGGGTTTGTCCGACGCCTCCGCGGCGGGACGCGCGTAGAAAACGTAAAACTGCGGTTCGCCCGAGGAGGCGACGCGGACGGGCCCGCCGCATACGATGGCCCGCATGGGTGACGTACTGGCCGGATTTCATGCCGCCTGGGAGTTCGAGTCCGACTCCGTGCTCATCCGCTTCGAACGGGGGATCCGCACGCCGAAGCTGTTCCAGGCGCTCGGCGAACGCCGTATCCCGCTGGAGGCGATCGCGGCGGTCACACTGACGCCCGGGAAGCGCGGAACGGTCGTCCTGCACGCCGTGCCGAGAGCGGGCGCCGATCCGCTGATGGAGGCGGCCGCCGGACAGCTGAAGGAGGGGTGCGACCCCTACCGCCTGGTGCTGCCCGCCGAGCGGGAGACCCTCGCCGAGTACTACGCGGACGAGCTGCGCGGCCTGCTCGTCGAGGACGCCGAACCGCCCGAGCGCTACCTCGTGAGCGCACCCGAGGCGCCCCTCCACTTCAAGGCGTACGACGGGAAGGCGTCCTTCGACGGCAAGTCGGTGTCCTTCCGTTGGTTCTGGACGGGCGCGTCCTCCGCCAAGTGGAAGGCCGGCGACCAGCGCTTCCCCGTCGCCGGCCTGAGCGGGGTCGAGTGGCGCTCGCCCGAGGTCTTCGAGGGCCACCTGCGGCTGCTGCGCCGCGAGCCGGCCATGGCGCAGCCCGCCCAGGCCGACCAGGACCCGGCCGCGGTCGTCTTCGGACTCGGTTACGGGCCCGTCCACGAGTCGCTCCCGTTCGCCGCGTCGGTCCTCGCGGCCGTACGGGTTTCGGGGCCCGCGCCGGTCACCGCGGCCGCCGGTCCCCGCCGTGACCCGGCCGACATCGCCGACCGCATCCGTCACCTCGGCGAGCTGCACCAGGCGGGGCTGGTCACGGACGAGGAGTTCACCGTGAAGAAGGCGGAACTACTGGCGGAGCTGTGAGGTCCGCCCGGCGTCCGCGTAGAAACCGATCTTGTGGTCGAGTACCGCCAGGGTGCCCTGGAGCTCCGCGATCCGGGCCTTGACGTCCCGGCGGGTCGCCTCCAGGAGCTCGTAGCGCTCGATGTAGGTGTCGTCGCCCTCGCGCACCAGCTCGGCGTACCGCACCATGTCGGCGACCGGCATGCCGGTGAGCCGGAGCTTGCCGACGAAGCTGAGCCAGTCCAGGTCGCGGTTGCTGTAACGGCGCTGGCCGGTGTGCGAACGGTCGATGTGCGGCATCAGCCCGATCCGCTCGTACCAGCGCAGGGTGTGCGCGGTGAGGCCGGTGAAGGCGACGACCTCGCTGATCGTGTAGTGGTCCTGACCGTCCGGGCGCCGCACCTGCTGGGGCGGCGCCGCGCAGGCGTCGGCAGGGGTCCTGGTGCCGGTCTCGGTTGCCTCGGCCGTGGTCTCCATCACCGTCATGGCCTCCACGCTAAAACCTTCGAGTGCACTCCAAGCAAGCGGAATCCGTCGAAAATCCGAGGACTTGACGGAGCCTCGGTGGCTACCGTGCGGATCATGAGTCTCGTACGCCGTGCCGTGCCCGAGGACGCCGAGGAAGTACTGCGCCTGCGCCAGGTGATGATCGATTCGGTGTTCGCGGTGGACGGCTCCACCCAGTGGCACGCGCAGTCCCTTCCGACCATACGCGGCAGACTCGCCGATCCCGACGGGGACTTCGCGGCCTTCGTCGTCGACCATCCGGACCGGCCGGACGCCCTCGCGGCGCTCGTCGCCGGGACGATCGAGTACCGGATCGGGCGCGCGGGCAATCCGCACGGCGCGGCCGGGCACGTCTTCAGCGTCGCCACCGACCCGGACGCACGGCGCCGGGGGTACGCCCGCGCGTGCATGGAGACGCTCCTCGACTGGTTCCGCGAGCGGGGCGTGCCCCAGGTCGACCTCAACGCGTCCGCCGAGGCCGAGCCGCTGTACGCCTCGCTCGGATTCGTGCGCAAGCCGGACCCGTCGATGCGGCTGCAACTGTGAGCCGCTTAGGCTCGTAGGTATGTCTTTGCAGAGCACCCTGGCGTTGATCGAGAACTGGCCCGTTCCCACGGCCGCGGCGGCGGTCGTCCGCGCGGACGGGGCGGTGCTCGGGTCGTACGGTCCGGTGGATCACCGTTTCGCCCTCGCCTCGGTCACCAAGCCGCTTGCCGCGTATGCCGCGCTCGTCGCGTACGAGGAGGGGGCGATCGAGCTCGACGAGCCGGCCGGGCCGACCGGTTCGACGGTCCGTCATCTGCTGGCCCACACCTCCGGGCTCGCCTTCGACGAGCACCGGGTGACGTCCGCGCCCGGTGAGCGACGGCTGTACTCCAACGCCGGGTTCGAGGTCCTCGGGGACCACATCGCCAAGGCGACGGACATCGCGTTCGGGGAGTACGCGCGGCAGGCGGTGCTGGAGCCGCTCGGCATGACGGGGACATCCCTGGACGGCTCGCCCGCGAAGGACGGTGTCTCCACGGTGGACGACCTGGTGCGGTTCGCGGCGGAGGTGCAGGCGCCGCGACTCCTCGACCCGCGGACGGTCGCCGCGGCGATGACGGTCCAGTACCCCGGTACGAAGGGCGTCCTGCCGGGGTACGGCCACCAGAACCCCAACGACTGGGGGCTCGGCTTCGAGATCCGTGACTCCAAGTCCCCTCACTGGACCGGGGGTTCGTCCTCGCCGGGGACCTTCGGGCACTTCGGGCAGTCCGGTACGTTCCTGTGGATCGACCCGGTGGTGGGGGTGGCGTGCGTGGCGCTGACCGATCGGGCGTTCGGGCCCTGGGCGGTCGAGGCGTGGACCCCGTTCACGGATGCGGTCCTGGCGGAGGTACGAGGCTGAGCTCGGGGTGGGTTTTCGCCCCCGCCGCCCCTACCCTTCCCCTCCTTGAGGGCTCCGCCCCCAAACCCCCGCCAGGGGCGCTGCGCCCCCTGGACCCCCGCCATCGCCCGAAGGGCTCGTCCTCAAACGCCGGACGGGCTGGATGGTGCCGGGCGGCGCTTGAAGGTTTTCAGCGCCGACCGGCAGTCTTTCAGCCCGTCCGGCGTTGAGGACGAGGCCGTTGTAGGCTCGCATTTCGCGTGTCCCTTTCTCATTGACCGTGGCCTTTGTCCGGCCCAAAGGACAGCGCGATGAGACGAACTCCTGTCTGATCGTTCACTCGTCGTAGTGCTGATCCCGGTCTCGATCTATGCCCCCCGGGGCGGCCAACCATGTCCGGGAGCGTGCCGGGCGACTCTCGTGGCGGACAGGTGTGCGACTGTGCGGCCTGCCGGGCGTCAGTCGAGCAGCCCCGCCTCCTGCGCCAGCACCGCCGCCTGGACCCGGTTGGTGCAGTCGGTGCGGGTGAGGATGCTGCTGATGTGGGCCTTGACCGTGCCGGAGCTCAGGTGGAGCTGTGCGGCGATCTCGGCGTTGGAGAGGCCAGTGCCCAGCAGTCGGAGGACGTCCCGTTCAGCCGGTGTCAGGTCCGCGATCCGACGTGATGCGACGTCGCTGCCGTGGCCCAACCGGGTCCGGAAGTCGACGAGTTGGCGGGTGACCTGCGGGGCGAGGACGGGTTCTCCGGCTGCGGCGCGGCGTACGGCGTCGATGAGGTCGCGGGGGCCGGTGTCCTTGAGGAGGTAGCCGTGGGCTCCGGCGCGCAGGGCGCTGGTGACGGTCGCTTCCTCGCCGAAGGCCGTCAGCATCACCGCTCGGGTGCGGGGCGAGTGCCGGGCGATCTCGGCGACGGCGGTGATGCCGTCCCCGGGCATACGGATGTCGAGGAGGGCGACGTCGACGGGGTGGGCGCGGCAGGCTTCGACGGCCTCACGGGCGTTCTGTGCCTCGGCCACGATTCGGATCTCGTCGTCGTTCTCCAGGATCAGGCGGACCCCGGCGCGCATCAGCGCCTCGTCGTCGGCGATCAGGACTCGGATCATCGGTTCAGTGTAGAACCGCCATGATCAGCAGGGCGATGGTGCCGCCGATCGTCGGCAGCAACACCAGCAGAGCCGCGCAGCCGCCTCCCAGGAGGCGGGGCCACGTGAGGACCTCCGTGGACAGCGGGGGCCGGGAGCCCGCCCCGCCGGACACCGGCCCGGGCGAAGTGGCGTACACGGGCGGCGCGTCGGGCCGGACGGGTATACGGGCGGAGAGGGCGAAGCCGCCCTCCGGGCGCGGTCCGGCGTGGAGGGCGCCCCCGAGCAGGCTGATCCTCTCCTGGAGGCCGACGAGTCCACTGCGGTTCCCGTCCCCGGGCGAACAGGGCACCGGCGGGGCATCGTTGACGACGGCGACCACCACCGTGTCCCCTTCGTCCTGGAACGTCACACGGACCGGCGCGCCGGACGCGTGCTTCAGCGCGTTGGTGAGTCCTTCGCGGGTCACACGGTGGACGGCCTGCCGGGTGCGGGCGTCCGCGTCCGTCGGCCCGGTCGCGTTCCAGTGCAGTTCGGCGTCGGCCCCCGCGTTCCGGGAATCCGCGACCAGAGCCGAGAGATCTTCGCGGGTCCCCCGCTCACCGCTGTCCTCGCCGGACCGGTGACGGAGGACGCCGAGGATGCCGCGCAGCTCGTCCATGGCCGTTCCGGCGGTGGTGTGCAGAAGTTCGGCCTGGGAGGCCAGCGGGGGCGCCTGTCGTTCGGCGGCGAGCTGGAGGGCTCCGGCGTGCACCGAGATGAGGCCGATGCGGTGGCCGAGCAGATCGTGCATCTCGGCGGCGATGCGCGCCCGTTCCTCCATGCGGGCCGCCTCGTCGGTGAGGAAGCGGGTCTGTTCGAGGTAGGCGTTGCGTTCCCGCAGCAGCCCCGTCAGCGGGCGGCGACGCCCCATCATCATGCCGGACAGCGCGGGCAGCAGGATGAACAGTGCAGCCACGCCGGCGCCGGCGACCAGGTACGGCATCGTCGGGAGTCCGCTGAGGGATTGGGCGGCGATCGACATGAGCACGGCGCCGGCACTGCTCGCCCCGATCACTCCCCAGGCGCGCCGTACGGAGGTGATGCGGCGCACGGCGGACCACACGACGCACGGCACCACCACCATCGCCCACACGTTGTTCCCGGCGATCACCGGCACGCAGCCCAGCACCGTGAGGGCCGGGTACATCCGCCGCGCGGGCACGAGCAGTGCCGCCCACACCCCCAGGAGGGCCACCGCCACCGGGTGGGCCGGCGGAATCAGCGGAACCGGCGCCAGCGAGCACAGCAGGACCAGGCCGGCGAGTACGGACTCGGTCACGACCGTCCGCCGGGGCGCGGCGCGCACCGCCTCCCGGATCGCGGCGGCCTCGCGGCGCGCCCGTCTGCACGGTCGCACTGCCGGACTCATGTTTCCTCCCTGTGGGCGCCGTTCTCAACGGCTGCTCTCGTCGTACGCGTTGGCGGACCACTGCGGCTGCGGATGCGTCAGGACGCCTGTGCCACTCCGCCCGGGACCCGGAGCTCCGGCTCCGCCCGCAGCCCGGCGACGTCCGCCCCGCTCTCTATCAGCACACGCTCGATCTCCGCCCCGGACTCCGCGTCCGTCCCCTTGTCCAGCAGCGCGGCCAGCAGGTGGGTCGTGCCGACCGTGGGCGAGCCCTGAGCGGAGGCGGTGAACTGGGTGACGTGCAGGAGCCGCCGTTCGAAGTCGGCGTGGCCGCGGACCTCCCGGGGCTCCTCCTCCGCGACCCCGGTGGCGGGAAGCAGCACCCGGGTGACAGCCTCCTGCCGTACGCCGTGCCGGCGCAGGAGTGCGGCCCCCTGGTTCGCTCCCGTCAGCTTCTCGGGCAGCTCACGCCCCGCGACGGTCAACGACCGGTCCAGCGCCAGGATACCCAGCAGCACATCGACGGGTTCCATCTCCGACGCCCCGCGCCGCACCGCCCCCCGTGGTGCCTCCGTGCGCACCGCACCCACGACTGCGGAGCCGAACCCGGCGCCGCCCCCGAATATCCAGGCGGTGAACTTCCGGGTCAGCGGATTACCGCTCTTCCCGAACGTCCCCGCCTTGCGCAGGATCAACACCGAGCCGGGCTCCGGTACTTCGTCGCTCCCCCGCAACGCGTCGAGCGCCATCGAGGCAGCCGGGACGTCCACCTTCTCCAGCACCATGGCCTCGCGGGCACGCGTATCGGGCAGCCCGACCAGTGCGCGCGCCACATGCCGGACGCGCACGGAAACGGTGCCCTCCTCCCGTGCGGCCTCCAGCGCCTTGCGCAGACAGGTCCGCAACGCGGCGGTCATCGGCGGGAGTTCAAGGCTTTCCTGCCCCTGCCCCTGCCCCTGCTCCTCCTTCTGCTTCCGATTCTTCCAGCGCAGCCTCTTGGCCTCCTCCAGCCGGACCTCCCGCCAGAAGGCGTCGATCTCCCGCTCGTCGTCCGGGCTTCCCGCCGTGCCGTCACCCGCGTCCTCGCTGACCCACACGGATGTCCCCCGGCACCCGATCGAACCGCCGAGCGAGCCGGAGGCCCTCATCCCGGATGCGATCGCGGAACCCGCGGCCGAGTCACCCGACACGAGCGCATACAGCACGCTTTCCGTACCGACGTCCTCGCGTTCCTGCTTGTCCACCGCGCGCATCGCCCCCAGCAAGAGCTTGACGACGTCCCTCTCGAACTCGGTGGTCACGCCAGCGTCGCGGTCGGACGTTCGCTGATCCATCGGGCTGCCTTCCTCTCCATGGTGTTACCTGCTGAGAAGGACGCTAGGCAGCGTTCTCCGGCTCCGCGTCGGCCGACCGGCCACGCTTCCGGTCCGATCGGCCAGGTTCTTCCGTCCGGGCGGACGACGGCCTTGCGGGCCCAACGCGGCACCTCTCGCGGACATTTCACGCCTGATAACGATGCGTTACGGGAGAATGACACCGGGGCGCTGCGCCCGTGAGCGGGTCACCTCTTACGACATGAGGCGACTACGGCGGTGCCACCACAACACGGGCCGGGGGTCCGCACCCGCAGGAGGGACGCTCCCCGGCATCAGGGGGCGCCTCGTGGATGAGCCCGTCGTTCCGCCAATTCCCGGGAATGCGGAGGCTTGGGGACAGCAAGGACGTAGCCACTGCCGGCCTCTTCGAGCAGGCGGCGAAGACGCCACTCCTGACCCTCCCGGTCCGTCATGACCTGCATGCTTGGCCACTGCCAGCCGTTACCCCGGTCCACCGCACCCACGGGCTCTGCGCGTAGGTACACATCCGCCGCCGCAGGTCCGCCCACCCGAACCGGATCAGCAACTCCCACAACTTGGCACCCCACAGAACCACTTGGACTTCCCACTCCACGTCGGACAGATCCGTCGGATACCCGCGCCGCTCCTCGGCCACCTCAGCCGCCATCAGCGCAGGGACTCCAACCCGCCTGCCCTGACCGGGGCTTCTCAGACACCCTCTAGAGGACACCTTGGGGCCTCTCTGGACCGCTCGAATGCGACACCGGAGGGCCTTGTGAAGGCGACGCGCGGCGCTCGCCTGTTATCCCCGAAACGACAGGATCTACGGGGCACACGGCGTGTGCCGCGACTTGGGCAGGCGCAATCGCCGACCCCATCCCGATCACCAGCTCGCTGCCTTGCCCACCGCGGCCCGGGACAGCACCCGTGCCACACTCGGCGATGACGCCTGTCAGTACGAGTTCGGGATTCAACATCTGACAACGGTCTACGTGTACGCCGAGGCGGAGTCCGACGCCGCGCAGCGCCTCCTCCGGCGAGAGCGGCCGCGCCATGCTCCGCTGCGGTACGGCTCTCTGACTCCGTTCGGACCGGGACGGAATCCTCCGAATGGCGGGTCGGACGCCGCAAAAGGACAAGATCGTGAGACAGAAATGCCGTGTCCCTCGAATGAGACGGCGGATGAAGCCCAGGTCACCATGACGGAACAGGACATTCCGATTGCGGGCCTACAGCCGTCCAGGCCGAAGCGGGGGTCTGGGGGCGGCAGCCCCCAGGGACGATGGGGGTCCCCCCTGCTCGAGCGAAGCCGAGAGCTTGGGGGAGGGTAAGGGCGGCGGGGGCGAGAAACCCGGTCGGGTGGGTCAGCTCGGGGTCAGTTCCCATAGGAGGAGCTCCGCGGGGGCGCCCGCCAGGGCCTCCAGATCCTTGGCGTCCGTGATGCGCGCGGCATCCCCCGGCCCCAACTCCTCACCGTCCAGCAGAACTTCGCCCCGCACGACATGGGCGTAGACGAACGCCGCATCGGGCACCGCCGTCCGCTCCCCCGCCGCCAGGCGCCGTACATGAAGCATCGCCCCCGCCTGCGGAACCGCGTACGGCGTGGAGTCCGCGATGCCGTGGACGACCTCGTAGGACGGGTCCCCGCCGGGCGACAACGGAGCCAGCCACATCTGCACGAAGGCGAGCGGCTCCGAACCGTCGTTGCGTTCGACGTGCCGGACCCCGGCCGCCGCGCTGAGGTGCTGGACGTCGCCGGGGCGAACCAGCGACTCGCGCCCGGTCGAGTCGCGGTGGGTCAGCTCGCCCTCGACCACCCACGTGACGATCTCGGTGTGGCTGTGCGGATGCTCGTCGAAGCCGGCGCCAGGTGCGAGCCACTCCTCGTTGCAGGCGATCACCGCACCGAAGCGGAGGTTGTCCGGGTCGTAGTGCGGGCCGAAGGAAAAAGCGTGGAGCGAGGAGATCCCGGCCGCCGGGTCCCCTCCGCGGTAGCGCTCGTCGGCGCGGCGGACGTCCATCACATCCACCACCGTAGCCCCGGCCCGACGCCCACCCCCGCGCTTACTTGCGACCCGCCGCCGCACACCTCCGTCCTGATAAGGCAGTCTTGTCCCGTGCCCGAACCCGAATCCAGCAAACCCGAGCGCCCGGCGCGCGACGTCCACGCGCACTCCGCGACCCTGAAGCGGCTGGAGAGGTCGTCCGGAAAGCTCGCCGCGCAGGCCATCACGCGGATGGACGACACGCTGCCGTGGTACCGGGCCATGCCCCCGGAGAACCGTTCCTGGATCGGGTTGGTGGCACAGGCCGGTATCGCCGCCTTCACGGAGTGGTTCCGGCATCCCGATGCCCCGCAGGCCATCTCCACCGATGTGTTCGGCACCGCGCCGCGCGAGCTGACCAGGGCCATCACCCTGCGCCAGACCGTCGAGATGGTGCGGACCACGATCGAGGTCATGGAAAGCGCCATCGACGAGGTGGCCGCCCCCGGTGACGAGAACGTGCTGCGTGAGGCGCTGCTCGTGTACGCCCGGGAGATCGCCTTCGCCACCGCCCAGGTGTACGCGCAGGCGGCGGAGGCACGGGGTGCCTGGGACGCCCGGCTGGAGTCGCTCGTCGTCAACGCCGTCCTCAGCGGGGAGGCAGACGAGGGTGCCGTCTCCCGCGCCGCGGCCCTCGGCTGGAATTCGCCCGAACATGTCTGCGTGGTGCTGGGTACGGCGCCCGACGGTGACAGCGAGCTGACCGTCGAGGCGATTCGGCGGGCCGCGCGGCACGCCAAGCTCCAGGTGCTGACCGGTGTGCTCGGGGACCGGCTCGTCGTCATCGCGGGGGGCAACGACAATCCGCTCGGGGTGGCCAAGTCGCTGATCGGGCCGTATGCGGCCGGACCCGTCGTGGCCGGGCCGATCGTGCCCGATCTGCTTGCCGCGACCCGCTCCGCGCAGGCCGCCGCCGCCGGGCTGAAGGCGTGTTTCGCCTGGCAGGACGCCCCGCGCCCGGTTCTCGCGGACGACCTGCTGCCGGAGCGCGCGATCGCCGGGGACCCTGCGGCGCGTGAGCAACTGGTGGAGGAGATCTACAGACCACTGGAAGAAGCCGGCTCCGCACTGCTGGAAACGCTCAGTGTCTATCTGGAACAGGCGAGCAGCCTGGAAGGCGCGGCCAGGATGCTCTTCGTTCACCCCAACACCGTGCGCTACCGGCTCCGACGTGTGACTGACGTCACCGGCTGGTCGCCTTCGGATGTACGATCCGCGTTCACATTGCGGATCGCGCTGATCCTGGGGCGTCTGGCCGACGGGGATCCCCAGGCTTAGCTCTTTGTCGGGGACCTACAATTCCCCTTCGTGTTCTTCGTCCCTGTCCCCACGGGCGGCCGTGGCCGTCCACAAGAGAGAGTGTGAGAGTGCTCGTACTCGTCGCTCCCGGCCAGGGCGCTCAGACGCCCGGCTTCCTGACTCCTTGGCTCGAACTCCCCGGTGCCGCCGACCGCGTCGCCGCGTGGTCGGACGCCATCGGGCTCGACCTTGCCCACTACGGCACGCGGGCCGACGCGGACGCGATCCGTGACACGGCCGTCGCGCAGCCGCTGCTGGTCGCCGCCGGACTCCTCTCGGCCTCGGCACTCGGTGACATCGCCCCCGGTGCCGTCGCCGGCCACAGCGTCGGTGAGATCACCGCGGCCGCGTTCGCGGGAGTGCTCGACGACACGGCCGCGCTGCGGCTCGTCCGCACCCGGGGTCTGGCCATGGCCGAGGCCGCCGCCGTCACCGAGACCGGTATGTCGGCGCTGCTCGGCGGGGACCCCGAGACGACCGTCGCGCACCTGGAGAAGCTGGGCCTGACCCCGGCGAACGTGAACGGCGCGGGCCAGATCGTGGCCGCCGGTACCGTCGAGCAGCTCGCCACGCTCGCCGAGGACAAGCCCGAGGGTGTGCGCAAGGTCGTGGCCCTGAAGGTCGCCGGCGCGTTCCACACGCACCACATGGCGCCCGCGGTCGAGGTGCTGGCACAGGCCGCCGCAGGCCTGACACCGGCCGATCCGAAGATCACCTACGTGTCGAACAAGGACGGCCAGGCCGTCGCGACCGGCGCCGACGTCCTTCAGCGGCTGGTCGGCCAGGTCGCCAACCCGGTCCGCTGGGACCTGTGCATGGCGACGTTCACGGAGCTCGGCGTGAACGCGCTGATCGAGGTGTGCCCCGGCGGCACCCTCACCGGCCTCGCCAAGCGCGCGCTGCCCGGCGTCAAGACGTTGGCGCTGAAGACCCCCGACGACCTCGACGCGGCTCGCGAGCTCATCGCTGAGCACAGCGCCTGACAAGGAGCCCGAGAGCATGTCGAAGATCAAGCCCAGCAAGGGCGCCCCGTACGCGCGGATCCTGGGCGTGGGCGGCTACCGCCCGGTCCGGGTGGTGCCCAACGAGGTGATCCTCGAGACGATCGACTCGTCCGACGAGTGGATCCGCTCGCGCTCCGGCATCGAGACCCGGCACTGGGCGAACGACGAGGAGACCGTCGCCGCGATGTCGATCGAGGCGTCCGGCAAGGCGATCGCCGACGCCGGGGTCACCGCCGAACAGATCGGCGCGGTCGTCGTCTCCACCGTGTCGCACTTCAGCCAGACCCCGGCCGTCGCCACCGAGATCGCCGACAAGATCGGCACCCGGAAGGCCGCCGCCTTCGACATCTCGGCCGGCTGCGCGGGCTTCGGCTACGGCCTCACCCTCGCCAAGGGCATGGTCGTGGAGGGCTCCGCGGAGTACGTCCTTGTCATCGGCGTCGAGCGGCTGTCCGACCTGACCGACCTGGAGGACCGTGCGACGGCCTTCCTGTTCGGCGACGGCGCGGGTGCGGTCGTCGTGGGCCCCTCCGACGAGCCGCACATCGGCCCGACCGTGTGGGGTTCCGAGGGCGACAAGTCCGGCACGATCAAGCAGACCGTGCCGTGGGACGAGTTCCGCGCCTCGGACCTGTCCGCCCTGCCGCGCGACTCCAAGGGCGAGATCAAGTTCCCTGCGATCACGCAGGAGGGCCAGGCGGTGTTCCGCTGGGCCGTGTTCGAGATGGCGAAGGTCGCCCAGCAGGCGCTGGACGCGGCCGGTATCGTCCCGGACGACCTGGATGTCTTCATTCCCCACCAGGCCAACGAGCGGATCATCGACTCGATGGTGAAGACGTTGAAACTGCCGGAGCACGTCACGGTCGCGCGTGATGTGCGTACCACCGGCAACACCTCGGCCGCCTCGATCCCGCTCGCGATGGAGCGGCTCCTGGCGACCGGCGAGGCGAAGAGCGGCGACACCGCGCTCGTCATCGGCTTCGGGGCGGGTCTCGTGTACGCCGCGACGGTCGTTACCCTCCCCTAGGCACTCCGTGCCGGATCATCCGGTCCGTACGGAATACCGCCAACCCTCTGGATACATACCGAAGGAGCGCCTGACATGGCCGCCACTCAGGAAGAGATCGTCGAAGGTCTCGCCGAGATCGTGAACGAGATCGCCGGGATCCCCACCGAGGACGTCCAGCTGGACAAGTCCTTCACCGACGACCTGGACGTCGACTCGCTGTCCATGGTCGAGGTCGTCGTCGCCGCCGAAGAGCGCTTCGACGTCAAGATCCCGGACGACGACGTCAAGAACCTCAAGACCGTCGGCGACGCGACCGACTACATCCTCAAGAACCAGGCCTGATCCCCGGGATCGGGCCCGGCCCGGTCCACTGATCAGTCCGTTGCCCCGCCACCCGGCGGTGGCGCCGCTGAATCCTCGTATCCGTTGGAGAAAGAATTCCCGTGAGCCCGACCAATCGCACCGTGGTCGTCACCGGTATCGGCGCAACCACACCGCTGGGTGGCGACGCAGCCTCGACCTGGGAGGGCCTGGTCGCCGGACGTTCCGGTGTCCGTGCCCTGGAGCAGGACTGGGCCGCCGACCAGGCGGTCCGTATCGCGGCGCAGATCGCCGTGGAGCCGGGCGAGGTCATTCCTCGCCCGCAGGCCCGCCGTCTGGACCGCTCGGCGCAGTTCGCGCTGATCGCGGCCAAGGAGGCCTGGGCCGACGCCGGTTACACCGACAAGGCGGGCGAGGACCCGGCTGTCGATCCGGACCGGCTCGGCACCGTCATCGCCTCCGGCATCGGTGGCGTGACGACCCTGCTCGACCAGTACGACGTGCTGAAGGAGAAGGGCGTCCGCCGCGTCTCCCCGCACACCGTCCCCATGCTGATGCCGAACGGCCCGTCCGCCAACGTGGGCCTCGCCGTGGGCGCCCGCGCGGGCGTGCACACGCCGGTCTCCGCCTGCGCGTCGGGCGCCGAGGCCATCGGCTACGCCATCGAGATGATCCGCACCGGCCGGGCCGACGTGGTCGTCGCCGGTGGTACGGAAGCGGCCATCCACCCGCTGCCCATCGCCGCGTTCGGCAACATGATGGCGATGTCCAAGAACAACGACGACCCGCAGGGTGCCTCGCGCCCCTACGACGTCGCACGCGACGGCTTCGTCCTCGGTGAGGGTGCGGGCGTCGTCGTCCTGGAGTCGGCCGAGCACGCCGCCAAGCGCGGTGCCCGCGTGTACGCGGAGGCGGTCGGCCAGGGCATCTCCGCCGACGGCCACGACATCGTGCAGCCCGAGCCGGAGGGGCGTGGCATCTCGCACGCCCTGCAGAACCTGCTCGACAACACCGACCTGGACCCGGCCGAGATCGTGCACGTGAACGCGCACGCGACCTCGACGCCGGCCGGTGACGTGGCCGAACTGAAGGCGCTGCGCAAGGTGTTCGGTGACGATGCCGACCACATGGCGGTCTCCGCGACCAAGTCGATGACGGGTCATCTGCTCGGTGGTGCGGGTGGTGTGGAGTCGGTCGCGTCCGTGCTCGCTCTGTACCACCGGATCGCTCCGCCGACCATCAACATCGACAACCTCGACCCCGAGGCCGAGGCCCACGCCGACATCGTCCGTGGGGAGGCGCGCAAGCTGCCTGTCGAGGGGCGGATCGCCGCGCTGAACGATTCGTTCGGGTTCGGTGGGCACAACGTGGTGTTGGCGTTCCGGTCGGTCTGACATCGGGCGTAGTCGTACTGAACCGGCGTGTGGCCCGGGCTCCTTCGGGAGTCCGGGCCACGTGTTTGTTGGTCGGGTGCGGGACGGTGGGGGCTTGTCGCGTCCACGCGGCGGAGCCGCACCATGTCGCAGCCCCGCGCCCCTGAAAGACCTCAGACCACCTGGTGCAGCCAGCGGACCGGGGCGCCCTCGCCCGCGTAGCGGAAGGGCTCCAGCTCGTCGTCCCAGGGCTTGCCGAGGAGCGTGGCGAGTTCGGATTCCAGGACTGTTTCGCCGCGTTGGGAGCGGAGCAGGGCGGCGCGCAGACGGTCCTCGGGGATCAGGATGTCGCCGTGGATTCCGGTGACGGCGTGGAAGATGCCCAGCTCGGGGGTGCAGCTGTAGCGCTCGCCCTCGGCCGTGGGGCAGGGCTCGGCGGTGACCTCGAAGCGCAGCAGCTGCCAGCCGCGCAGCGCGGAGGCGAGTTTGGAGGCGGTGCCCACCTCGCCCTTCCAGGAGAACTCGGATCTCCAGTTGCCCGGCGCGGCGGGCTGCCGGATCCAGTCGAGGCTGACGCGTGTACCGAGCACACCCGCGACCGCCCACTCGACGTGCGGGCACAGCGCACGGGGCGCGGAGTGCACGTAGAGAACTCCACGTGTCGTCACTGGGGCCTCCGGACAGAGCGAGACATCTTGTAACTTAGCGGAACGGCAGTGGCAGGGCGGCCACGTGGCGAGGCTACCGTGCGGCGGGGCAAGGAGTGTGACGTACCGTCGGTCCAGGCGTCGGGAAACACCAAGGTTTCACCCATGGGGACGCGGTGCTGCCGTGCACAACGAAAGAGGGGACCAGGGGATGCGCAACCGTAGTCACCGTTCGCGGGCGGTCCTCGCCGTCACGGCGGCGGCCGTCCTGGGCGTAGCGGGGTGCGACGCCGTCGGTGACAACTCCCCCGGCCCGAACAGCACCACGGCGAAGGCGGCGCCGTCCCCGAAGCCCACGCCGACCTGGGACCGCAGTCCGCGGTCGGTGGCCGCCGTCGGGGACTCCATCACACGCGGCTTCGACGCCTGCACCGTGCTGTCCGACTGTCCCGAGGCGTCCTGGGCGACCGGCAGCGACCCGGAGGTCAAGAGTCTCGCCGTACGTCTGCTCGGGCGGGCCGGGGCCGCCGAGCGCAGCTGGAACTACGCGGCGACGGGGGCCCGCATGGCGGATCTTCCGGGTCAGATGGCGCAGGCCGCCGCCAAGAAGCCGCAGTTGGTGACGGTCATGGCCGGCGCCAACGACGCCTGCCGTTCGTCGCTGTCGGCGATGACGTCCGTCGCCGACCTCCGTACCGCGTTCGAGGACGCGATGGAGACGCTGCGCGACGCGCTGCCCGGGACCCAGGTGTATGTGTCGAGCGTGCCGGACCTGAAGCGGCTCTGGTCCCAGGGGCGCGGCAACCAGCTGGGCAAGCAGATCTGGAAGCTGGGCATCTGCCCGTCGATGCTGGCGGACGCGGACTCGATGGACTCGGCGGCGACGCGGCGGCGCGCGCAGGTGCAGGACCGGGTGGAGGCGTACAACGAGGTCCTGAAGGACGTGTGCGCCAAGGACCAGCACTGCCGCTTCGACGGGGGCGCGGTCTTCGACTACCGCTTCGGCACGGATCAGCTGAGCCACTGGGACTGGTTCCACCCGAGCAAGAACGGGCAGGCGCGGCTCGCGGAGATGGCCTATCGGGTGGTGACCGCGAAGAACCCGGTGGTCTAGCCGGGCTCCGCACCGACAGGGCCTACGCTTGTGATCATGCACAGCGAACTCTTCGGCACCCTTCCCGACGGCACCCCGGTCCACCGCTGGACGCTCGAGCGCGCCGGGGTGCGGGTGCGGATCCTGACGTACGGCGGGATCGTGCAGTCGGTCGAGGTGCCCGACCGGGACGGGCGCCGCGTGGACGTGGTGCTGGGGTTCGGGGACGTCGACGGCTATGTCGGGCACCCGGAGCCGTACTTGGGAGCGCTGGTCGGGCGGTACGCGAACCGGATCGCCGGTGGCCGCTTCCCGCTCGACGGCCGGACGTACCACCTGGCGCTGAACAACGGCCCCAACTCCCTGCACGGCGGCGAGAAGGGCTTCGACAAGCGGGTGTGGGACGCGGAGCCGGTCGAGCACGGGCTGCGGCTCACCCGGGTCTCCCCGCACGGCGAGGAGGGCTTCCCTGGCCTCCTGGAGATCTCCGCGACGTACACGCTGGACGAGGCGGGCGCGCTGCGGATCGCGTACGAGGCGGTCACGGACGCGCCGACCGTGGTGAACCTGACGAACCACACGTACTGGAACCTGAGCGGCTCGGGGAACGCGGGCGGGCACGAACTCCGCGTCGCCGCCTCGCGGCTGACCCCGGTGGACGCGGATCTGATCCCCACCGGCGCGCTGGAATCCGTCGACCGTACGCGCTTCGACTTCCGCGCGGCGCGGAAGGTGGGCGCCGGGTACGACCACAACTTCGCGCTCGACAAGGGGCTGACGGCGAGCGCCGTCGAGGTCGCGGAGCTGCACGACCCGGCCTCCGGACGGACGCTGACCGTCGCGACCACCGAACCCGGGCTCCAGCTGTACACCGCCGACCACCTGAGCGACCCCTTCGCCCCCGGCGAAGGCATCGCGCTGGAGACCCAGCACTTCCCGGACTCCCCCAACCGGCCCGAGTTCCCGAGCACGGAGCTGCGGCCGGGTGAGGTGTACACCTCGGAGACGGTCTACGGGTTCTCCGTACGGAACTGAGCCGGGACCAGGACCAGGACCGGGACCAGAATTGAGCCCCGGCCCAGATGTCAGGGTCCGGACCGGGGCTGCTTGGTGGGGAGCCTGTCCCGGCTCCCGACTCAGACGTTAATCGTCGCAGCGAGCCTGTGGTCGGTGATCGAGCGACTCGCCTGGATTTCGTACGAACCCTTCACAAACAGCCATGTGCCGGAGCTCTCGTCCCAGATCTCGAAGGCGCGGCGCGGGAGGTCGAGGACGGCCTCGACGCTCTCGCCCGGGCCGGCCTCGATACCCGCGAAGGCGGCGAGCCGGTGGGCCGGGCGCTCGGCGTCGGACTCGGTCGGCGCGAGGTAGACCTGGACGACCTCGCGCCCGGCGCGCGTGCCGGAGTTGCGGACGCGGACCGTGACCGTCGTGCCGGTGAGCTCGATCGACTCGTACGTCCAGTCGGTGTAGCCGAGGCCGTGGCCGAAGGCGTACGAGGGGGTCCTGCCCTGCTGCTCCCAGGCGCGGTAGCCGATGAACGCGCCCTCCGTGTAAGGGAGTGCGCCGTCGGTGGGGGTCACCTGGGTGACCGGGGCGTCCGCGAAGGAACCCCAGGTGGTGGGTAGCCGGCCGCCGGGCTCGTGGGCGCCGGTGAGGACGTCGGCGAGGGCGGCGCCGCCCTCCTGGCCGGGGAACCAGGTGAGCAGTACCGCGGCGACCTCGTCGCGCCAGGGCAACTCCACGGGGGAGCCGGAGTTGACGACGACGACGGTGTTCGGGTTGGCGGCGGCGACGGCGCGCACCAACTCGTCCTGGCGGCCCGGCAGCCGCAGGTCCCGCCGGTCGAAGCCCTCGGACTCGACGCGGTCGGTGGTGGCGACCACGACGACGGCGGTGTCGGCGGCGCGGGCCGCCTCGACCGCCTCGGCGATCAGCTCGTCACCGTCGCGCCGCGGCTCCTGGTGGGCGAGTGCGAAGCTGATCGACTTCAACGGGGCGCCCTCCGGGAGGATGACGACGTAGGTGAGGGAGACGTCGACGGGTTCGCCCGCGGTCAGTTCGGCCTGGGCGCGCGGCACCGGGGCGCCGAAGAACGCCTCGAAGGGGTCCTCCTTGTCGGTGCGCTGGACGTCGTCGAAGTAGGTCGTGCCGCCGATGGTGAGGGTGAACGCGCCGAGGCCCTTGATGCCGAAGGTGTGCGCGCCGCTCTCGCGCGGGGTGAAGGAGCCCGCCAGTTCGACGGTGCGCAGGGCCGCGTGGGTGACGCCCTCGGGGAGGTCGCTGCCGAACCACTGGATCTGACCGTTCGGCGCGGCGCCGGTGCCGATGACCGTGCCGTCGGCGTCGCGGCAGACGGCGCGCAGCTCGAACCCCTTGTCGACGACGGCGAGTTCCTCGTTCGGGTCGGCGCCGACGGCGTAGGTGAGGGTGCCCTCGGGGAGGGCGTCGGTGAGGCCGTCGAGGGGCGAGACGACGTGGGAGGGGAAAACGGTGGCGGAGCCGCCGCCAAGGACGCGGGCGTCGCGGGCGGCGGCGCCGATCAGCGCGACCGTGCCCGGCTTCAGCGGGAGGGCGCGTTCCCCGTCGCGGGCGTCGTTGCGTGCCTCGTTGCGTGCGTCGCTGCGTGCCTCCCTGCGTGCCTCGTTGCGTACGAGGACGAAGGCGCGGCGGGCAATCTCGCGGGCGAGGGCCTCGCCGTCCACGGTCTCGGGCAGCTCGGTGACGACCGGTTCGGCGCCCTGAAGGATGCCGACGCGGGCGGCGAGCCGCAGGACGTTGCGGACGGCCTCGTCGACCTTCGCCTCCTCGACCTCGCCGCCTCGGACGGCGGCGGCGAGCGCCTCGCCGTACACCGTCCTGGGGCCGGGCATGGCGACGTCGAGGCCGCCCTCGATGGCACCGACCGTGGAGCGAGCGGCCATCCAGTCGGAGACGTTGAAGCCGTCGAAGCCCCATTCGCCGCGCAGGATGTCGTTCACGAGGTGGCGGTGCTCGGTCATCGTGGTGCCGTTGACCCTGTTGTAGGCGGTCATGATGCCCCAGGGGTGGGCGTTCTCCACGATGGCCTCGAAGGGGGCCAGGTAGAGCTCCCGCAGGGCGCGTTCGGAGACCAGGTTGTTCACCGTGAAGCGGTCGGTCTCGGCGTCGTTGGCGACGAAGTGCTTGACGGTGGTGCCGACACCGCCGGACTGCACGCCCCGCACATAGCCGGCGCCGATCTCGCCGGTCAGATACGGGTCCTCGCTGTAGGCCTCGAAGTGGCGGCCGCCGAGCGGGGAGCGGTGCAGGTTGACCGTGGGCGCGAGCAGCACGTGGACGTGCTTGCGGCGGGCCTCCTGGGCGAGGAGGGTGCCGGCACGGTGGGCCAGGGCCGGGTCCCAGGTGGCGGCGAGCGCGGTCGGGGACGGGAGCGCGATGGACGGGTCGTCGGCGGTCCAGTGGACGCCCCGTACGCCGATCGGGCCGTCGGACATGACCAGCGACCGCAGCCCGATCTCGGGGAGCGCGGGCAGCGACCACATGTCCTGCCCGGCGAGCAGCCTCGCCTTCGCGTCCAGGTCGAGCTTGCCGAGCGCCGCCTCGACGACGGCCTCGCGGGCCTGGTCCTGCCCCGTCCGTGCTGTCTCCGCCATGGCGGCCACCTCTCGTCGAAAGCCGTTGGGCGCCTCCATCCTGCACTCTTTTCCCTGTAGGGCGGTAAGTTCCGTAATATTGCCGTTATATATGGCGTGATCGGATGCCGTACGGTGACCTCATGGCGACCAGGACCAGGGGCGAGGAGCGGCGCGCGGAGATCGTGCGCGCGGCCCTGGAGGTGATCGCCGAGCGCGGCTACCGGGGCGCGAGCATGGCCGCGGTCGCCGAGCGCGTGGGCCTCACCCAGCAGGGTCTGCTGCACTACTTCCCGACCAAGGACGCCCTGCTCGTCGCCGTCCTCAGGGAACGCGACCAGTGGGACTCCGTCCCCGAGGGCCAGTGGCGGCTCGATCTGCTCGGCTCGCTCGCCGAGTACAACGCGATGCGGCCCGGCATCGTGCAGACCTTCTCGGCGCTGCTCGGCGAGAGCGTCACGGAAGGGCATCCGGCGCGCGAGTTCTTCACCCGGCGGTACGTCACCGTGCGCGCGAGCATGGCACAGGTGCTGCGCGCCGAGTACGGGGAGCGACTGCCGAGCGGGCTCACTCCGGAGCGCGCCGCTCCGCTGCTCGTGGCGGTGATGGACGGGCTCCAGTTTCAGTGGCTGCTGGATCCCGGCTCGGTGGACATGCCGGCCGCGTTCCGTGACTTTCTGACGCTGCTCGGAGAAACCGAAGAAACCGGAGAACTCGGAGAACCCTGAGCCTCTGCCACGACCGGCACCGCGGCCGCGATCTCGACCTCGATCTCGATGAGCGCGTCCGGCCTGAAGGGGCGGCCGCGCTGCGAGACTCAGCGGCGAGGACCCCCGGCACGCGAGCCACCTGAGTCACGCACCATGGCGTACGCCCCAGCCGTCACGGGATACTGCCGCCGTCCGACTCCTCCCCACGGCGACGGAAGGCTCGAACTCCCTTGACTCATATACGCGTTCGGATCGGTTTGCTCGGCCTTGCCCTGGTGGCGGGGCTCGCCACAGCGCCCACCGCCTCAGCCGCCGTCACCCTCACCGTCGAGGAGCAGCGGCTCGACAAGGCCGCGCCCCAGGAGATCCTGCGGCGCTCCGGATTCGACTCCGTGGCGCCGGAGTTCGCGCGGGCGCTCGCGCGGGTGAACTCGTACGCGCAGGCCGAGCGTGTCGTCGTACGACAGGGCTCGCGGTTGTGGCAGCGGGCCGTCGACCGTGCGCAGGGCCGGGGTCCGGCGGGCGGCGACCTGAGCCGGGACGACGACCGGCCGCTGTACTGGGCGCGACTGGGCATGACGCGTGAAGTGCGGGAGTGGGAGCCGGAGTTCGATCTCACGGACGCCCAGCGCGCCGAGCTGCTCAATGAGTTGGAGCAGAATTCGCGCGGGCAGCGGGCGATCCACTATCCGCGGGCCAAGGGCGTGAAGCGCATCCTGGTCACCGGATTCGACCCGTTCACACTTGACCGCGACATCCGGATCTCCAACCCGTCCGGAGCCACCGCCCTCGCCCTCGACGGGACGACGATCCGGACCGCGGACGGTCCGGCGCGCATCGAGACCGCCGTGTTCCCGGTCCGTTGGCAGGACTTCGCCGACGGATCGGTGGAGCGGACGCTGCGGGGGCAGCTGCCGCACCTGGACCTGCTCACGACGGTGAGCCAGGGCCGCGTCGGCCGGTTCGACGTGGAGCGGACCAACGGGGCCTGGCGGGGCGGCTTCCCGGACAACGAGAACGTCTCCCGGACCGAGACCGTCCCGGTCACCGACCCTGCCTCGCAGCCGCAGTGGACGTCGACAACCCTCCCGTACGAGGAGATCGTCGCCGCGAACACCGGCCGCTTCCCCGTGTACGACAACACGTCGGTGACCGAGATCCCGGCGGGCGGCACCGATCCGGTCGTACGCCCCGACGGCCCCACCCCGGGTTCGACGGCCCGCGCCGGGGGCGGTGGCAACTACCTCTCCAACGAGATCGCGTACCGCGCCACGCTGCTGCGCGACCGTCTCGGCCTGCACGGCACCCTGCCCGGCGGGCACGTCCACACCCCCGTGCTCCAGTTCGGCACGGGCAACACGGACCCGGCCACCGGGACGGTCACCGATCCGGACTTCGTGCGCAACCGGCTGGACATCATCGCTCAGGTGCGGGCGATCCTGACGGTGGCGGCGGATGCCACGGCTAGTGCGACGGCGCGAACGCGAGGCTGATGCCGAGGCCGGCCAGGACGGAGCCGATCACCTTGTTCAGGACCTTCTGGCCGCGCAGCATCAGCGTCCGCATCCGGGCGTGCGAGAAGAAGACGGCGACGACGCCGAACCACAGCAGGTGGGCGAAGGACATGAACAGCCCGTAGCCCACCTGCTGGTAGACCGGGGTGCCGGGGCTGACGACCTGCGCGAAGGTCGACACGACGAACAGGGTCGTCTTCGGGTTGAGGACATTGGTCAAGAAGCCGGCGCGCAGGGCGGCGACCGGCGTCAGCTCCGCCTTGTTCTCCAGGTCGACCTCGACCTCGCCGCGGGTGCGGAAGGTGCGTACGCCGATGTAGACGAGGTAGGCCGCGCCGATCAGCTTGATCACGGTGAACAGGGCGGTCGAGGAGGCGATCAGAATCCCCACGCCGAGCATCGTGTACGTGATGTGCACGAGGACGCCTGCGGCGACGCCGATGGCGGCGAACAGGCCGGTCCGGCGGCCGTAGAGGTAGCTGTTGCGGACGACCATCGCGAAGTCGGCGCCGGGGGCGATGACGGCCAGGACCGTGATGACGGCGACGGCGAGTATCTCGGTCACCGGGTGACCTCCGCCTCTTCTCGGGCGTCGTCGTCCTCGGCGGTCTCCTCGCCCAGCAGGTCACGCGCCATCAGCGTGGCGCCCGCCACCGCGCCGGGCATCAGGAACACGGCGACGAAGGGGACCAGGAAGGCGACGCCCAAGGGGGCGCCGAAGCCCCAGACCAGCATCTTGCGGGAACGGAGCAGGGTGAGGCGGTCGCGGAGTTCGACGCGGCGGCGTTGCATGGCCACGGCCGTCAGTTCCTCCGTGAGGAAGAACCCGGTGACGAAGAAGCCGATCACCGGTACGACCGTCTGGCCGAGGAACGGAACGAAGCCGAGTGCGAAGAGCAGGACGCCCCAGAGGACCGCCCGCACGACGATCCGGAGGCTGTCCCTCCCCGAGATCAACAGCTCGCGCCAGAGGGGCAGGCCCGACTCGGGGGCCGTGCCGTCCGGGGAGACATCGCGGTCGACCTTCTCCGAGAGGGACTCGTAGAAGGGCTGGCCGATGAGGAGCGTGATCGCGGTGAAGGTGAGGACGGAGAGGAGGAGGGCGAGGGCGAACAGGACGGCGGTGAGGAAGCCGCGGAAGAGGCCCAGCCAGGGGCTGGACCAGTCGTCGGCGAAGGGGGTGGCCCAGGTGACGAAGTCTTCGCCGTAGATGGCCAGGGCGACGAGTGCCGCCGCGTACAGCACGAGGGTGATCAGGCCCGGGAGCAGGCCGAACCCGTACTGCTTTCCGTGCCTGGCCACCCATCGCTGGCCCTTTATCAGGTAGTTGAAGCCCACCCCGAGATCACGCATGCGGGCACTCTACCGGGGGCTGGGGGGAGGTTTTCCGCCCCCGCCGCCCCTACCCGTCCCATCCCATCCCTGGGGGCTCTGCCCCAGACCCCCGCTCGCCCGAAGGGCTCGTCCTCAAACGCCGGACGGGCTGGATGATGCCGGGCGGCGCTTGAAGGTTTTCAGCGCCAACCGGCAGTCTTTCAGCCCGTCCGGCGTTTGAGGACGAGGCCGTCCAGGCCGAAGCGGGGGTCTGGGGGCGGAGCCCCCAGGGGACGGAAATGGGTAGGGGCGGCGGGGGCGAAACAAACCGCTACGCCGGCGTCACCGCCACCACAACCCCCCGCTCCGCCGCAGGCGACACCGCCGCCGACACCCGCACCGCCGCCGCCCGAGCCACCCGCCCCGCCCGCGCCGCCGACCCCAGCAGCACCGGCTGCAGCTGTTCCAGCCCGGCAACAAAGACCTCCTCGCTCGCGATGAGCAGCGGCCGGACCGCACCCGCCACGGCCGCCCCCGCCTCCGTGAGGTCGGCCAGCGGCGGCAGCGCGGCCCGCACGACCCCCACCCCCGCCGCGGCCGCCCGCTCCGCCAGCGCCACCTGCAGCGGCAGCAACGGAGCCAGCGCGGCCGTCAACGCATCCGCGATACGCCGCAGTTCGGGAGAGGAGTCACGGAGAACATCCGCCGCCGCACGCACCACCGGCGTCAACGCGAGCAGCACCCCCGCCGCCACCCCCGCCACCGCCGGCAGCAACGGCGAGCCCGCGTCCATCAGCTCCGCCACCGCGTCCGCCGCCTCCGCCACCGCGGGCTCCACCGCGTCGAGGACCGGCAGCAGACTGTCCCCCAGCGCGGCCAGCAGCGCCTGCGCCGGTGCGCTCACGGGATGCGAGGCGAGCGGCGCCCCACTGGTGCCTAACCGGGTCAGCGTGTCCACGATCCGGTAGAACGCCTCCTGCGCCTGCGGAGAGGCGCTCGCCTCGGCGAGTTCGGCCGTGGTCTGTCGGAGCACCCGCAGCACCTCGGCACCCGATCCGTCCCGGGGGTCGAACGTGTTGATGGCGATTTTGGTGATGTTCCCGGCGGTGTCGAGGAGTTGGCCGGTGATGTCGGTCGTGTTGCGTGCCATGCGCAGCACGTCATCCCTGCTGGGGAGCGACGGAATCGGGGACATGGGCCCTCCTCGCCATGCGCGTTGCCCTGAGGGCCTGCCCGGCCGTCCGTCGCGCCGGCGCCCACTGTCAGCATGCCCCCTCCGGCCCGCCGGGCATGCGCCATTCGGGGCATCGGGGACAGCCGTGCCGCCAAGGCCCTCTTGTTGCGGAGGAGTCGAACGGGTACACCTCGCCGTACCGATACCGACCTGTACTGACCCGATTACTGACCCAACGACGAACCCGATTACTGACCCGATCTCAGGCACCCCCTCTGGAGGTACGACGCGTGCGCCTGCCGAGACCTGTCCTGATCGCCACCGTCACCGCGACCGCGACCGGATCACTTCTCCTCTCCCCGCACAGCGCCACCGCGGACCGCAACCCACCGGTCCGCGAAGGATCCGCCCTGACGCAAGGCGCCGCGAGAACCCCCGCGAGTGCCACCCGCAACGCCCTCGACGCCTCCGTCACCGACCTTTCCTCGGCCGCCCGCGGTTACCCCCGCGAACAGGTCCTCACCCCGGACCCGGAGGACCCGGCCGACAAGTCGATCAAGCTGGGCCTGACGCCGTATCACGCGATCGCCCCGAAGCTGAACGCCCTGCAACAGCTCGGCGACCGGGTCAGCGTGGAGATCGCGGGCCGCTCGGCGGGCGGTCACCGTCTGTTCCTGGTCACCGTCACCGCGCCGGAGTCCACCGGCCAGACCCGCGCCCAGGAGCGGATGCGCGAGCTCATCGAGAACGCGCCCGGCGCGGCGGCCAAGGACCGGGCCATCAAGGCGACGTACAAGACGCCCGTCTTCTTCAACAACAACATCCACGGCAACGAGTGGGAGGGCACGGACGCCGCGCTGGAGCTGATCGAACAGCTCGCGACCGCGAAGGACGCGAAGACCAGCGATCTCCTCGCCCACAACCGCCTCTACTTCAACATCACGGCGAACCCGGACGGCCGTATCGCGGGCACCCGCGCCAACGCGGCGGGCTTCGACATGAACCGCGACTTCGTCACCGCCTCCCAGCCCGAGGTGCGCGCGATGCGGCAGATAATGATCGACAAGCAGCCGGCCGTCATGCTCGACCTGCACGGCTATGTCAACGGCACCCTCATCGAGCCGACGACCCCGCCGCACGGCGAGAACTACGAGTACGACCTCTTCCTGAAGAACACCTACGCCAACGCGCTGGGCATGGAAGCGGCCGTCAACGGCCTCGGCTACACACCCGCGAAGGACGGCGTCGAGCCGGCCCAGATCCCGTTCCGCGACCAGCAGGAGGGCTGGGACGACTGGCCGCCGATCTTCACACCCCAGTACGCGGCGTTCCATGGCACGGTCGCCGCGCACACCGTGGAGATCCCCCTCGCCGTGAACAACGCGGTGTACAACACCCTGCCCGTCGACGAACTCCGCCGCCGCTCCGCCATCAACGTGGACGTGGCCGGCGCGGCCATGAGCGCGACCCTCGACTACACGCGGACGCACCGGACCTCCCTCATCGCCGACCAGATCGAGGTCTTCCGGCGCGGCGCGACGGGCGCCGCCCAGGTTCCGGTCTCCGCCGAGACGGTCCCGGGCGTCCCGGGCATCGGCCCGGAGGACGTCTACACGACCGACTTCCCGCGCGCGTACGTGATTCCGGCGGGCGCCGGGCAGCGCTCGGCCACGGCCGCCGCGCGTCTGGTCGACCATCTGCTCGCCAATGACGTACGGGTCACCCGCGCGACCCACGACTTCCGGCTCGCCGGACGCTCGTACCCGAAGGGGTCGTACGTCGTCGACCTGCACCAGCCCAAACGCGGCCTGGCCAATGTCCTGCTCGCGGACGGGACGGACATCAGCGACAAGGTGTCGGTGATGTACGACATCTCGGGCTGGAGCCTGGGCCGACTGTGGGGCGCGACGGTCGTGCCCGTGCAGGACGGCAGTCTGTCGGCGGTCGGGGCCCGTACGGTGGAGGCGGCCACGCGGGTCGGCCATGTCGCCCCGCGCGGCGATCTACGTCTGCGACTCGACAGCCCGCAGGAGATCGCGGCCCTCAACTCCCTTCTCCAGCAAGGCGTTTCGGTACGGCAGCAGGCGGACGGCAGTGTGGTCGTGCCCGCGTCGGCCCGTACGAAGGCCGCCGCCCTCGCCCGCGCATACGACGTCGCCTTCGACGCGACCAAGGTGTCGCAGGGGACCACGCTGCACCGTGTGCGGGTCGCCGCGGCCGTCACCCCAGGTGAGCTCTTCGCCCTGCGTGAGATGAACTTCGACGTCGTCCCGGTGTCGACGGCGATCCTCAACGCGGGCTTCGACTGGTCCACGGCGGACGTGCTGTTCGTGTCGTCGGGGCTGGATCGCGCCCGGTTGAACGCGACCGCGCGGGCCGCCCTCGACGCGTTCCTCGGCACGCACGGTCTCGTCGGCCGCGGAGCCACCGGCGCCGCGCTCAACTCCGCCGTCGGCCTGCTCGCCGCGACACCGGTCGAGGGCAACGGTGACGCCAACGGCGTGGTGCGCGTGGTGAATTCGGGCGGTTCCGTGACGGCGGGCGCTCCCGATCACAGCTTTGTGTACGCGCCCGTCTGGTTCACCGACCTCGGTCCCGGGGTCCGCGTCGAGCAGGCGTACGCGACCGGCAATCCGCTTGTCTCCGGCCACTGGCGGCCCCAGGACGACGGCACCGGCGGCCCCGCGGCGGCCGGGGGCCAGGCCTCGGTCGTCAGCGGTCCGCATGCCGTCCTGTTCGGCACGGAACCCCTCTTCCGCGATCACCCGAAGGGTGAATTCCCGCAGGTGGGACGGGCGTTGCTGACCGTGTCCTGATCCCTCGGCCGGTGATACGGGCAGTGGCCGCACCCCATGTCCCGGGGTGCGGCCTCCGTCATGCCGGGACTCAGAGCTTGACGATCATCTTGCCGATGTTGTCGCCGCGCAGGACTCCGAAGAACGCCTCCAGGTTGTTCTCGATGCCCTCGACGACCGTCTCGCGGTACTTGAGCTCGCCGGAGCGAACCCAGGCGCCGACCTCCTGGACGAACTGCGGCTGCAGGTCGTAGTGATCGCTGACCAGGAAGCCCTCGATGCGGCCACGGGTCGCGATGAGGCGGGCGAGGTTCTTCGGGCCGGGGACGGGCTCGGTGCTGTTGTAGACGGAGATCATGCCGCAGACCGCGATGCGGCCGTCCCGGTTGAGGGAGCCGACGGCGGCTTCGAGGTGGTCGCCGCCGACGTTGTCGAAGTAGACGTCGACGCCGTCCGGGGCGGCCTCGCGCAGTTGCTCGCTCACCGGGCCGTTCTTGTAGTTGAAGGCGGCGTCGAAGCCGTACTCCTCGACGAGCAGCTTGACCTTCTCGTCCGAGCCCGCCGACCCGATGACCCGCGAGGCGCCCTTGAGCTTGGCGATCTGGCCTACCTGGCTACCCACGGCACCGGCGGCACCGGACACGAAGACGGAGTCGCCCTCCTTGAAGGAGGCGGTGCGCAGCAGACCGGCGTAGGCGGTCAGGCCCGTCATGCCGAGGACGCCGAGGTACGTCGACAGCGGCGCGGCCTGCGAGTCCACCTTGACGGCCTGCTTGGCGTCCACGACGGCGTACTCGCGCCAGCCGAAGAAGTGCAGGACGTGGTCGCCGACCTCGATCCCCTCGGCCTTGGAGACGACGACCTCGCCGACCGCGCCGGCCTGCATGACCTTGCCCAGCTCGAAGGGGGCGACGTACGACTTCGCGTCGCTCATGCGGCCGCGCATGTACGGGTCGACGGAGACGTACTTGTTCCGCACCAGGACCTGTCCCTCGCCCGGCTGCGGGATCTCCGCCTCGACCAGGGCGAAGTCCTCCGGCTTGGGCCAGCCGACCGGGCGGGCGACCAGGTGCCATTCGCGGCTGACGGCGGGGAGCTGAGGGGTCTCGGACATGAGGGGGGCGCCTTTCGTGGTGACCGGCGAGCGGCTCGGACTGCTCCTGATACTTCCAGATACCTCAAGATACTTCAGTACCTGAAACAACCATGCGTCTTAATATTTCATGGTGTCAAGTAACACGGTAGCCTGGAGTCCATGGCCACGCAGAAGACACCTCGGACACCTCGGAAGACGCCGCACATAGACCCGCTGACCCTGGAGGTCGTCGATCTCATCGGCACGGTGGTGGCCCGCTACCACGAGGAGTACGAGGACGCCGCCGCCGAGCACGCGCTGACCGGGGCGCAGGCGCGGCTGCTCAGCCTGCTGTCGCTGGAGCCGCTGCCGATGCGGCGGCTCGCGCAGAAGCTGAAGTGCGAGCCGTCGAACGTCACCGGGATCGTGGACCGGCTGGAGGCGCGCGGCCTGGTCGAGCGCCGGCCCGACCCCTCCGACCGCCGCGTCAAGCTGGCCGCCGCGACGGAGGAGGGGCGGCGCGTCGCCCGATCCCTCCGCGACTCCCTCCGCTTCGCCCGCGAGCCGCTGGCGGGACTCTCCCACGAGGAGCGGCTGTCCCTGCGGGGGCTGCTGCTGCGGATGCTCGACACGTAGGCGCAGAGGCGGAGAGATCGACGCCCCTTGGGCCCCGGTCCCCTATTCGCTATGCGCTATTCGCTATGCGCTTGTTCGCTGAAGTAATGGCCCGCTTCGAGGTCCGGGACGAGCCCGGGCTGCTCGGGATGCCGGCCCAGTTGCTTCTGGGTCAGGGCGCTCGACGTCGGATTGCCGAGCGGCGACGCGGCGGCCCGGACGAGTGCCGCCGTGGCCGTCGAACGGGACTGCTGTGGCCAGGCGATGACGAGGGCCGCGTTGCGGCGCGTCCTCGACCGGCCGGTGGCCCCCCAGGTGCACCACCAGCCGTCCCGGCTCAGGTGCACCACCACAGGAACTTACTGCACGTCTCCGACGGCGTGGGATCCGCGGTCGGCGTGGGTGTGGTCGGCGTGGTGGTGGCGGGCGCGGATGTTTCCGGGGCCGAGGTGGAGGCGGGGGCCGACGTGGAGGTGTCCGGCGCTGTGCCCGTGGTCGCGGACTGTGCGTCCTGGGTCTTCTTGTCGTCCTCCTCGGAGGCGGACGCGGAGGCGGACGCGGAAGCGGAAGCGGAGGGCGATGTGGAAGAGCCGGGAGAGCCGGAGGCGGACGCGCTGCCCGTGCTCTCCGTGTCGCTCAGCGGCTGGCCCGTCTCCGTGACCTCCGAGTCCGCCGAACCGTCGGCCGACTCGCCCCCGGCGGCGGCCGGTTTCGGAAGCAGCCCGGGCCCGTCCATGCCGAGCTCGGCGAGGCTCAGTCCCCCCGCCGCCAGGACGAAGCCCGCGGCGATGAACAGCGTCCGGCGCCGTCGCCGACGGTGCGCCGCGGCCTTCCGGTCACGCCGGCCCACACTCGGGCCGGCCGGACCGACCGGCTCCTCGGCAGCGGCGGCCGTCCCGCGTGCCCGGCCGCGACCCCGCTCCCGTCGCCGGGCCCGTCCGGGGCGTTCGTCCTCGGCCCCGTCGTCGTCATCCTCGTACGGCGCGTCGGTGTCGGCCGCGTCCGATTCGGGAGGCGTGTCGGTCCGCTCCGCATGTCTGCGGAGCTCTTCGGCTGATGTGCCGCACCCCGGGCAGGCAAGGGCGCCATTGAGGTGCCTTCGGCACGGGTCGCAGTAGTCCATGACGCCGGAAGACTAAGTTCCTCACAGGTAACGTTCATAGTCACATCTGTGAAAGTTATGTGCTGAACAGCCTGTTCCGGCGTGCCGGACCCGCTCTTCGCACGATCGCGCGCGCGACGACTCGAGGCATACCGGCAAAATCCGTCGCCGACCGTTGTGTTCGACCCATTGACACCCCCGGCGCCACGTCCTTACTGTCACGCCAGCATTTCGAACGTGTGACGAAATTTCGAACAGAGCCGCAAGAGCACAGGGGGCAACTGCCGTGCGCATCACGGGAATCAGCACGCACGTGGTCGGGACGCCGTGGCGGAACCTGACGTACGTCCAGGTGCACACCGACGAGGGCGTCACCGGAGTCGGCGAGACCCGCATGCTGGGCCACACCGACGCGCTGATCGGCTATCTGCGAGAGGCGGAGGCCAATCACATTCTCGGCTCCGACCCGTTCGCTGTCGAGGACTTGGTGCGCCGGATGAAGTACGGCGACTACGGGCGCGCCGGCGAGATCGTGATGTCGGGCATCGCGGTCATCGAAATGGCCTGCTGGGACATCAAGGGCAAGGCGCTGGGCGTACCGGTGTGGCAGCTGCTCGGCGGCAAGGTCACCGACAAGGTCAAGGCCTACGCCAATGGCTGGTACACCACCGAGCGGACCCCCGAGGCCTACCACAAGGCCGCGCAGGAGGTCGTCGCCCGGGGTTACCAGGCCCTCAAGATCGACCCCTTCGGGACCGGGCACTTCGAGCTCGACCACGAAGCCACCCTCTACTCCGTCTCCCTCATCGAGGCTGTCCGCGACGCGATCGGCCCCGAGGCCGAGCTGATGCTGGAGATGCACGGCCGGTTCTCACCCGCGACCGCCATCCGGCTCGCCCGCGAGCTGGCCCCCTTCAAGCCCGCCTGGCTGGAGGAGCCGGTCCCGCCGGAGAACCTCAAGGCTCTGGAGAAGGTCGCCGCCAAGGTGGACATCCCCGTCGCCACCGGTGAGCGCATCCACGACCGCATCGAGTTCCGCGAGCTGTTCGAGAGCCAGGCGGTCGACATCATCCAGCCGGACGTCGGTCACATCGGCGGCATCTGGGAGACCAGGAAGCTGGCCGCGACCGCCGAGGCGCACTACGTGCTCGTCGCGCCGCACAACGTCGGTGGGCCGGTCCTGACCGCCGCCTCGCTCCAAGTCGGCTTCACCTCACCGAACTTCAAGATCCTGGAGCACTTCAACGACTTCGCGGACGCGGAGATCAAGAAGGTCGTGAAGGGCGCCCCGCAGGTCGTCGACGGCTACTTCCAGCTGTCTCACGAGCCCGGCCTCGGGGTCGAGCTGGACGTCGACGCGGCGGCCGAATTCCCGCAGCAGCAGGCCCGGTTCGACCTCTGGGCGGACGGCTGGGAGCAGCGCAAACCGAAGGGGGCGCAGTGAGCAGCGCGGTCGTCATCGAGGCGCCGGGCGAGCACCGGCTGACCGATCACGAGCCCGCGCGGCCCACCGCCGGCGAGGCCCTCGTCCGCGTCCACGCGGTCGGCATCTGCGGCAGCGACCGCGAGGTCTACCAGGGCAACCGGCCCGATGGTTACGTCCGTTACCCGCTCATTCCGGGCCACGAGTGGTCCGGGACGGTGGAGGCGGTCGGCGCCGGGGTGCCTTCAACTCTTGTAGGGCGCAAGGTGGTCGGGGAGGGCTTCCGCAACTGCCAGGTCTGCGACCGCTGTCACGCGGGCGAGACCACGCTGTGCACGGCGGGGTACGAGGAGACCGGCTTCACCCAGCCGGGCGCCATGGCCACCACCGTGACCCTCCCGGCCCGTCTCCTGCATGTCCTGCCGGACGACGCCGACCTGACGGCGGCGGCCCTGCTCGAGCCCGCCGCCTGCATCGCGGCCGCCGCGCTCAAGGCGAACGCACGGCCCGGCGAGCGGGTCGCGGTCGTGGGCACGGGCACCCTCGGAATGTTCGCCATTCAGTTCCTGAAGGCAGGCTCCCCGGCGGAGCTGCTCGTGGTCGGCACCCGCCCGGACCGGGCGGCGCTCTCCAAGGACTTCGGCGCCAGCGACTTCCGCACCAAGGACCAGGAACTCCCCGACGACTTCGACGTCGTGATCGAGACCGCCGGGTCCGCGTCCGCCGCGCGCACCGCCGCCTCCCTGCTCAGGCGCGGCGGGCGCCTGGTCCTCACGGGGATCCCGGCGCCGGGCGCCGAGGGTCTCGACCCCACCGATCTCGTCGTACGGCAGTTGGAGGTGCACACCGTGTTCGGGGCGCCGCCGGAGGCCTGGGCGCACACGGTGCGGGTGTTCGGCGCCGGGCTGCTGAGTCCGTTGCCGCTGGTCACGCATGAGCTGCCGCTCGCCGAGTTCCCCCAGGCCATCGAGCTGGTGGGGTCCGGTGATCCGAAGGTCGGAAAGGTCCTGCTGAGGCCGTAACTCACCCGAGCCGTACGCCGGTACGGGGTTCCTGACGACTCCGTACCGGCGTACACCCACCGACACGAACTCTGTTCGAGATATCGAACGCATCGCATTGCACCGCCAACGAACGCGAAGGACAGCTAGTGACCGACGCCTCCCCTACGGCAGCCCGTCGACCCGGTGAGCAGGCGCTCGCCGCGCTCGGCCTGGGCGCGCCCGCTCTCTCTCCCGCCGACGCCTCGCCGCACACCTTCCCGGGGGGCGGCCGCTGGCGCACCGAGGTCCCGTCCGTCGAGGGGCCCGAGGCCCTTGCCGTGGTCCTCAAGGAGTCCTCGCGGCTCGATGTGCCGATCCACCGGATCAGCCAGGGCAGCGGTGTCTGGATGCTGACCGACGCCGAGATCACCGAGATGGTCGAGGGGACGGACGAACACGACATCGAGCTCTGCCTGTTCACCGGCCCGCGTGGCACCTGGGACATCGGCGGCTCGGTGCGCTCCGACTCACGCGGCGCCGGGTTGCGCGCCCGGGGCCACGACGCGGTCGCCGGCTGTGTCGAAGACGCCGTCCGGGCAACGGAGTTGGGCGTCAAGTGCCTGCTCGTCGCCGACGAGGGTGTGCTGTGGACGCTGCACCGGGCGCGCGTGGCCGGGATCATCCCGGTCGACACGACCCTCAAGCTCTCGGCGCTGGTGGGTCCCGTCAACCCGGCCTCGTACGCGGTGTACGAGCACCTCGGCGCGGACTCCCTCAACGTGCCGAGTGATCTGACGCTCGATCACCTCACCGAGATCCGGCGGGTTTCCGCCGCACCCATGGACATGTACATCGAGGCCCCCGACGATCTCGGCGGGTACGTGCGGATGTACGAGGTCGCCGAGCTGATCCGGCGCGGCGCACCGCTCTATCTGAAGTTCGGTCTGTCCAAGACGCCCGGGATCTACCCGTACGGACACCACCTGCGGGACCTGACCCTGTCCACCGCACGGGAAAGAGTGCGGCGCGGCCGGCTCGCCCTGGACCTGCTCGCACGGCACGGAGCGGACGGTGACATGGCGCCGCTCGGTTCGCGGTTGCCGGGCGCGCTGAAGCGGTTCGGAACGCCCTCATAACGTTCCGCCGAATCCCCTTCACAAAAGACGACGCAGCCGCACACAATCCCACACGCCTCTTCTCGGTCTCACCTCGCACCGCCCTTCGGGAGCGTCCCCGCACCGCCAGACCGAACCGGCCCACACATCAAGGATGATGATCATGCGTAACCGCAGAGCCGCACTCGCCGCCATAGCCGGAGCCGCTTCCCTCGCCCTGACCCTCTCCGCCTGCGGGCAGAGCGGTGAGGGCGGCAGCGAGGAAGGCGCGGGAGACGCCAAGGACGCCACCGTCGGCATCTCCATGCCCACCAAATCCTCCGAGCGCTGGATCGCCGACGGCGCCAATGTCGTCAAGAACCTGGAGTCCAAGGGCTTCAAGACCAAGCTGGTCTTCGGCGAGGACGAGCCGGACCAGCAGGTCTCGCAGATCGAGAACATGATCACGCAGGGCGTGGACGCGCTGATCGTCGCCGCGATCGACAACAAGTCGCTGAACAACGTGCTCCAGCAGGCCAAGGACGCCGACATCCCGGTGATCTCCTACGACCGACTGATCCTCGGCACCGAGAACGTCGACTACTACGCCTCGTTCGACAACGAGAAGGTCGGCGAGCTCCAGGGCAGCTACATCGTCGACAAGCTCGGGCTGAAGGACGGCAGCGAGAAGGGGCCGTTCAACCTCGAGCTGTTCGCGGGCTCGAACGACGACAACAACACCCGGTACTTCTTCCAGGGCGCGATGAACGTCCTGCAGCCGTACATCGACGAGGGCAAGCTCGTCGTCAAGTCCGGCCAGACCGAGCTGACCCAGGTCACCACCCTGCGCTGGGACGGCGCCACCGCGCAGCGGCGCATGGACGACATCCTCACCAAGTCGTACAAGAGCGGCAAGGTCGACGCGGTGCTCTCGCCGTACGACGGCATCTCCATCGGCATCCTGTCGGCGCTGAAGTCGGACAACTACGGCTCCGCGAGCAAGCCGCTGCCGATCGTCACCGGCCAGGACGCCGAGGTCGCCTCGGTGAAGTCGATCATCGCGGACGAGCAGTCGATGACCGTCTACAAGGACACCCGTGAGCTCGCCAAGGTGGCCTCGAACATGGTCGACGCGGCGCTCAACGACAAGGAGCCGGAGACCAACGACACCAAGACGTACGACAACGGCTCGAAGGTCGTGCCCGCGTACCTGCTGGTGCCGGTGAGCGTCGACAAGGCCAACTACCAGAAGGTCGTCGTCGACTCCGGTTACATCAAGGAATCCGACCTCAAGTAACCGCCCCACCCTAGGGATTGGAAGGCACGACCATGGCGGGACTCGTCCTGGAAATGCGCTCGATCGTCAAGACCTTTCCCGGCGTCAAGGCGCTGTCGGACGTCTCACTGACCGTCCGTCAGGGCGAGGTCCACGCCATCTGCGGGGAGAACGGCGCCGGCAAGTCGACCTTGATGAAGGTCCTCTCCGGCGTCCACCCGCACGGGAGTTACGAGGGAGACATCCTCTTCGAGGGAGAGGTCTGCTCCTTCAAGGACATCAGGGCCAGTGAGCAGCACGGCATCGTGATCATCCACCAGGAGCTGGCCCTGGTGCCGTACCTCTCCATCGCGGAGAACATCTTCCTCGGCAACGAGCACGCCACGCGCGGGCTCATCAACTGGAACGAGACCCTGCGGCACGCGTCCCAGCTGCTGCGCCGGGTCGGTCTCGACGACCACCCGGAGACCCGCGTCACCGACATCGGCGTGGGCAAGCAGCAGCTCGTGGAGATCGCCAAGGCGCTGTCGAAGAGAGTGAAGCTGCTCATCCTCGACGAGCCGACCGCGGCGCTGAACGACGAGGACAGCGGCAAACTCCTCGATCTCATCCTGGAGTTGAAGAACCAGGGCATCACCTCGATCATCATCTCCCACAAGCTGAACGAGATCCGCAAGGTCGCCGACTCAGTCACGATCCTGCGCGACGGGCGGTCCATCGAGACCCTCGACGTGAAGGCGGCGGAGACCACCGAGGACCGGATCATCAGCGGAATGGTCGGCCGCGACCTCGACCACCGATTCCCCGAGCGCACCCCGTACGAGGGGGAGGTGGGCGCGGCCCCGGCCCTGGAGGTCCGCAACTGGACCGTGCACCACCCGATCGACCAGCAGCGCAAGGTGGTCGACGATGTGTCGATCACCGTCAAGCGCGGCGAGATCGTCGGCATCGCGGGCCTGATGGGCGCCGGGCGCACCGAGCTCGCGATGAGCGTCTTCGGACGCGCGTACGGCCGGTACGCGGGCGGCACGGTCCTCAGGGACGGCAAGGAGATCCGTACGAAGTCCGTGCCCGAGGCGGTCGGACACGGGATCGCGTACGTCACCGAGGACCGCAAGCACTACGGCCTCAACCTCATCGACACCATCAACCGCAACATCTCGCTCAGTGCCCTGGGCAAGGTCTCCAAGCGCGGTGTCGTCGACGAGCACGAGGAGCGGCAGGTCTCCGAGGGCTTCCGCAAGTCCATGAACATCAAGGCGCCGACCGTCTTCGAGCCGGTGGGCAAGCTGTCGGGCGGCAACCAGCAGAAGGTCGTCCTCAGCAAGTGGATCTTCGCTGGGCCTGAGGTGCTGATCCTGGACGAGCCGACCCGCGGAATCGACGTGGGCGCCAAGTTCGAGATCTACACGGTGATCGACAAGCTGGCCGCCGAGGGCAAGGCGGTCGTCTTCATCTCCTCCGAGCTGCCCGAACTGCTCGGCATGTGCGACCGCATCTACACCATGGCCGCCGGGCGGCTCACGGGCGAGGTCCCGCGGGCCGAGGCCACGCAGGAAGTGCTGATGCGCCAGATGACGAAGGACAAAGAGGTATCCCGATGAGCACGGATGTGACCGCCAAGACCCCGGCCCCGGCGCCGCCCGGGAAGTCCGGCGGCTCGGCCACCCGCGGCGGCCTGCTCCAGTTGATGCTGGACGGCCTGCGCCGCAACATGCGCCAGTACGGCATGCTGATCGCCCTCGGCCTGATCGTCGCCCTCTTCGCGGTCTGGACCGACGGCGACCTGCTGCTGCCGCGCAACGTCTCCAACCTGGTCCTGCAGAACAGCTACATCCTGATCCTCGCGATCGGCATGATGCTGGTGATCATCGCGGGCCATATCGACCTGTCGGTCGGCTCGCTGACGGCGTTCGTGGGCGCGTTCGCGGCCGTACTGACGGTGCAGCACGATGTGCCGTGGCCGATCGCCGTGGTGCTGTGCCTGCTGATGGGCGCGCTGGCGGGCGCGGTGCAGGGATTCTTCATCGCGTACGGCGGCATACCGTCGTTCATCGTCACCCTCGCCGGCATGCTGATCTTCCGCGGTCTGACGGAGATCCTGCTGGAGGGGCAGACCCTCGGCCCGTTCCCGGGCGGGCTGCAGGATCTCGGCAACGGCTTCCTGCCGGAGACAGGTCCCGAAACCAACTACCACAACATCACGCTGCTGCTCGGCCTCGCCCTGATCGTCTTCGCGGTCCTGCAGGAGGTCCGCGACCGAAAGCGCCAGCAGGAGTTCTCGCTGGACGTGGTGCCCAGGAACATCTTCCTGCTCAAGCTCGTCTCCATCGGCGCCGCGATCCTGGTCGTCACGATGCTGCTCGCCAGCTACAAGGGCGCGCCGATCATCCTGCTGGTCCTCGGTGTCCTGGTGGTCGGCTACGGCTACGTCATGCGCAACGCCGTCTTCGGCCGCCACATCTACGCGATCGGCGGCAACCTTCCGGCGGCGAAGCTGTCCGGCGTCAGGGACAAGAAGGTCACCTTCCTGGTCTTCCTGAACATGGGCGCGCTCGCGGCCCTGGCGGGTATGGCGATCGCCGCCCGCCTCAACGCGGCCTCACCGAAGGCGGGCCTGAACTACGAACTCGAGGCGATCGCCTCGGCGTTCATCGGTGGCGCGTCCATGAGCGGCGGTGTCGGCACCGTCCTCGGCGCGATCATCGGCGGTCTCGTCCTCGGTGTGCTGAACAACGGCATGAATCTCCTCAGCGTCGGCTCCGACTGGCAGCAGGTCATCAAGGGCATGGCCCTGTTGGCCGCGGTCGGCTTCGACGTGTGGAACAAGCGCAAGGTCGGTTCGTAAGTCAGCGAGGACGCTCCGCTGGGAAGCCGTATTCACGCTGCGGGCCGTACGAGGCTGGTCGCGCAGTTCCCCGCGCCCCTTTGGGGCGCGGGTGCCCAGCGGGGCTCCCTTCAACCCACTTCTCGGGAGCCGCTACATGGAACTGAACAGACGTACGGTCATCGCTGGAGCCGCAGCAGCGGGAATGGCCGCCACCGCACTCGGCGGCACGGCACACGCCACGGGAGGCAGGAAGCCGGTGAAGTCGCTCTTCGGCAAGCTCGCCGACGGCACCAAGATCTACAGCTGGTCCCTGGCGAACGGCGGGACGAAGCTCAAGGTCCTGACGTACGGCGGAATCGTCCAGTCCCTGGAGATCCCCGACCGGCACGGCAAGTACAAGAACGTGTCGCTGGGCTTCGACAACATCGAGGACTACGTCGCCTCCAGCCCGTACTTCGGCGCGCTCATCGGCCGCTACGGCAACCGCATCGGCAAGGGTCAGTTCACCCTCGACGGCAAGAGCTACCAGCTCTCCGTCAACGACGGCGCGAACAGCCTGCACGGCGGCGCGAAGGGCTTCGACAAGCGCGTCTGGGACATCGAACCCTTCACCAAGGGCTCCGACGTCGGCCTCTACCTGTACTACACCAGCGTCGACGGCGAGATGGGCTACCCCGGCACCCTCAAGGTGAAGGTCACGTACACCCTCACCAAGGCCGGCGACTGGCGCATCGACTACGAGGCCACCACCGACAAGGCCACCGTCGTCAACCTCACCAGCCACGTCTACTGGAACCTGGCCGGCGAGGGCAGCGGATCGATCTACGACCACGAGCTGAAGATCGCCGCCGCCCGCTACACCCCCGTCGACTCCGGCCTGATCCCCACCGGTGAGCTGGCCAAGGTCGCGGGCACCCCCTTCGACTTCCGCCGCACGAAGACCGTCGGCGAGGACATCCGAGTCGCCCACCAGCAGCTCCTGTACGGCAAGGGCATCGACCACAACTGGGCCCTCGACAAGGGCATCACGGCGAAGCCCGAGCACATCGCGACCCTCAAGGACCCGTCCTCGGGCCGCACGCTGAAGATGGCGACGACCGAGCCGGGCCTGCAGTTCTACTCCGGCAACTTCCTCGACGGCACCCTGGTCGGCACCGGCGGCGCCATCTACCGCCAGGGCGACGCGCTGTGCCTGGAGACGCAGCACTTCCCGGACTCGCCCAACCAGCCGTCGTTCCCGTCGACGGTGCTGCGTCCCGGCCAGACGTACCGGTCGACGACGGTCCACTCGTTCGGCGCCTGACGCCGCCGAGGCCCGTTCGGTTCCCGCCGAAACAGAACTCTTACTAAAGTCACACGAGTTGAACAGCGCCACCTCCGTATCCGTATGGAAGGGCGGCCCGTGCTCCCCCGCACGGGCCACCCAGAGACGGAGGTTCCATGGCCGACAACGTCACCTCGCTGTTCCGCGGCACTGCGGCGCACAGCCCCTCGATGGCTGCGCTGGCACGCGAGAGCGACGGAGTCGGCCCGGTCGACTTCTGTATCCCGTGCAACCCGTACTTCCCCACGCCCGGCATGTTCGACGAACTGTCGGGCCGGCTGCGCGAGATCATCACGTACTACCCGAGTAGCGCCGACACCATCACGGCCGAGCTGTGCGCGCTGCTCCAACTCCCGCCGAGCTGCGTGGCGATGGGCAACGGCTCCACCGAACTGATCACCTGGATCGACCACTTGCTGGTCCGCGAGTCCCTCGCCATCCCCGTCCCCACCTTCGGCCGCTGGACCGACCAGCCGATGGAGACCGGCAAGCGCGTCGACATGTTCCCGCTCCAGGAGTCCGCGGGCTTCGCCCTGGACCCGGCGCAGTACATCGAGTTCATCCGCGCCCGGGGCACCCGTGCCGCCGTCATCTGCAACCCGAACAACCCCGACGGCGGCTTCCTGACCCGCCGCGCCCTCGTCAACTTCATGGACCAGCTCCAGGACCTGGACCTGATCGTCATCGACGAGTCCTTCCTCGAATTCGCCGACGCCGAGAGCGACCCGAGCGTCGTCGAGGAGGCCGTACTGCGGCCCAACGTCATCGTCCTGCGCAGCCTCGGCAAGAACTTCGGGCTGCACGGCATCCGCTTCGGCTACATGGTCGCCAACCCGGCGCTCGCCGGCAAGGTCCGCTCCATGCTGCCCAAGTGGAACCTCAACTCCTTCGCCGAGTTCGTGGTGTTCATGCTCAAGAACCACGGGCAGGAGTACATGGAGAGCCTGCACCTGGTGCGCCGCGACCGGCTCGACATGGCCCGACAGCTCACCGCGCTGCCCGGTCTGACGGTCTACCCCTCGCAGGGCAACTTCCTCTTCGTACGCCTTCCCGTGGGCGCCGAAGGCACCGTGGTCCGGGACCGGCTGCTCACCGAGCACCGGATCCTCGTCCGCGAGTGCGGCAACAAGATCGGCTCGTCCAGTCGCTTCCTGAGACTCGTGGTGCGCCCCCAGACGGACGTGCGTCGCCTGGTGTCCGGCATGGAGCAGGTGCTCTACGGGACCAGGAGGGGAGCCGCCGTACCCGAACTGGGCAACGGGACCAGCTACAGCTCGGGTACGGCGGCCGTCGACAGACTGGTCAGCGAGACGAACGGGGCGGGCATACCGGGACTGGCCGCGCAGGCCGCCGCGATGCAGAGCCTCCCGCCCGCGCAGACCTGGCCGGGTCCGGCCCCGGCCCAGGCCCCCATGGGCATGCCGGGTCTGGTCCCGGCCCCGGCTCCGGCCGCCGCGGCACCGCCCATGATGCCGCCGCAGCCCGCGGCACCCATGCCGATGCCGATGCCGGCGGCCGCGCAGATGCCACAGGCGCCCATGCCACAGGCGCCGATGCCCGCGGCGGCCCAGATGCCGGGGTCGCCGATGTCCGCGGTCGCCCAGGCGCCGGCAGCGGCACCGGCCATGCCGCCCGGTATCGCCCCCGCCCCGGCCGCCGGACTCGGGGCCTTCCAGACCGGCATGCCGGGCCTGCGCAACGGCGGCCTGACCGCCGCCCAGGTCCGGGGCCGCACCCAGCCGGAACCCCAGCCCGCATCCCAGCCCACGGGCTGGCCGGCGGCGGGCGCGGCGTACAACCAGGTCGGCTGAGGCAAGGACTTGCGGTCGAGTACGGCGGTACTCGACCGCAAACCATCCCCCACCCAACTCCCGTCACACGCCTGTGACTTCAGGCCACTCGCGTCACATCCCCGGAACCAGAACGCAACGGCGGCAGCCCTGCGACCCGCCCCCTCCCCCACCTACGATCGAAGCGCTTCGTCTACGCGCGTCATCGCGAGTGGCTGGAACAGAGGTGGGAACCATGCACCGCAGATCCCGGATCATGAGGACGATGACGGCCGCCCTGGCTCTCACGATGGGTGTGAGCGGCTGCGGCGCGGACTCGGCGACGGAGTCGTCGGGCGTGACCCTCACCGTCGTGGCGACGAACTACGGCGACAGCGTCCACAAGAACTCCAGCGGCTACTGGGACCGGGTCGCCCTCGCCTTCCAGGCCGCCCACCCCGACATCCGCGTCGAAACGAAGGTCTACCCCGCCGACACGGTCGACGAGAAGGTCGCCGAGCTGGTGAAGCAGGGCAGGGCACCGGATGTCGTACAGACCGACAGCTATGCCGAGTACGCGGCGAAGGGCCGGCTGTACAGCGCGGACGAGTTGCTGTCGATCTCCGTCCAGGGCGGGTTCGTACCGAGTCTCGCCGAGGCCGGGCAGGTGCGCCGGGTCCAGTACGGTCTGCCGTTCACCGCGAGCACCCGCCTTCTCTACTACAACAAGGACCTCTTCACGACGGCGGGCCTCGAACCCCCCACCACCTGGGACGAACTCGTCGCCTCCGCCCGGGTGTTGAAGGCGCAGGGCGTGCGGTACCCGATCGCGGTGCCCCTCGGCCCGGAGGAGGCGGAGGCCGAGACCCTGATGTGGCTGCTGGCCGGAGGCGGCGGCTACACCGACGACACCGGCGGCTACGCCCTCACCTCCGACGAGAACATATCGACGCTGGAGTGGCTGCGGTCCGCTCTCGTCGCCGAGGGGCTGACCGGCCCGGTCCTGCCCGGCAAACTGAACCGCACCGAAGCCCTGCAGGCCTTCATGGACGGCAACGCCGCGATGGTCAACGCCCCGCTCTCCCTGATGCGCCAGATCGAGGACTCGACACTGAGCGTCTCCTACGGCACCGTCCCGCTCCCGAGCCGTACCGGCCGGGCCGTCCCGACCATGGGCACCACCGACTGGACCATCGCCTTCCGGGAGGCCGGGCACCGCGAGGAGACGGGCAAGTTCCTCGACTTCCTGTACGGCGACAAGTACGTCACCGAGCAGGCAGCCGAGTACCAGTTGCTGCCGGTCACCACATCGGCGAGCACGGCCCTGCGCGCCGACAAGAAGTACCGCCCCCTCTGGAACGGCCTCGACACCCTCGACAACATGGACCTCTACCCCCTCTCCGAGACCAGCTGGTCCCGGGTGACGGAGGCGCTCAGGGCCCAGATCGGCACGTCGGTGGCGCCGGGCGGGGATCCGGCGGCGGTGCTGTCGTCGATCGCGCAGGCGGCGGGCCGAGCCTGACCAGGGACAGCCACCCCGGCAGATCGATCTCGGCCCGGACGGTCTTGCCGGGCGGCTCGCGGTCCAGCACCTCCCAACGGTCGGCGAGCGCCTCGACGAGGACCAGCCCCCGGCCGCTGTCGCCGAGGGGGTGCGGAGGCGGTACGTCACCTGGCCCCGGCGGACGCGGCCCACTGCGGGTGTCGGTCACCTCGATACGGAGGCTGCCCGTGACGAGGGAGAGCCGCAGCTCGAAGTCCCGGCCGGGCACCCGGCCGTGGGTCACCGCGTTGGCGGCCAGCTCGGCGACGATCACGGCGGCGGCGTCGGAGGCGTCCGTGCCGTGCGCGATACCCCAGGCGTCCAGCTGGTTCAGGGCCAGGTGACGGGCGAGGCGGGCACCGCGCGGGGTGGCACTGAGACGCTGAGTGAACGTACGTACGGTAACCGGGTGGTGGGGGGTGGATGGTGCGGTCATGCGTCCAATCTGGCGGTCCGTACCGGGACTTCACCAGGTCGGCGCCGCGTACGCTACTTCGGCGTACACGGTAACGGGGTGGACGGTACTCGTCACTGGGCGTGACCATTGCGGGTGGGAGGTGACCGTGGTGGTCGATGGCGTGGTGGGCACGGGCGGGGAACCGGAGTCGTCCGACAGTCTGCGGACGTTCGGTGCGGTGGTGCAGGCATTACGGGAACACGCGGGCCTGAGCCGCGAGGAGTTCGGGGACCTGGTGCGGTTCTCCAAGCACACGGTGGCGTCCGTGGAATTGGGGCGGAGGATGCCGGATCCGGCGTTCGTGGAGCGTGCGGAGGAGGTGCTGGGGAACACGGGGGCGTTACGGAGGGCGGCGGGGCATCTCGCTCGGCAGCCGGGGTTGGCGGCTTGGTTTCGGCAGTGGGCGCGGTTGGAGGCGATTGCGATCGCCCTGTACACCTATGAGTGCCGGTTGATTCCAGGGCTATTGCAGACCGAGGCGTACGCGCGACAATTGTTCGTCGACGAGTTGCCTCCGCTGGACGACGCGCAGATCGAGGCCCAGTGGGCGGCACGGGCCGAGCGGCAGCGGTTGCTTCGGGAGCGCCCGAACACCGCGTTCAGCTTCATCCTGGAGGAGTACTTGTTCCTTCGGCGCACCGGCGGAGTGCAGGTCACACATGAACTCATCGATCACGTACTGGAGATCGCGCAGTTGCGGCACGTCGAGATCCAAATCATGCCGTTGGTGCGCGAGTCTCACGCCGGGCTGCACGGCCCCATCCGTCTGTCGGAAACCCCTGAGAACAAGTGGTTCGCCTACAACGAAGGCCAGGAGAGCGGGCAGTTGATCTCTGACCCGAAAGTGGTCAGCGTGCTTCAGAGGCGGTATGCCAGGATGCGTCGCAGGCTCTCACCATCCCGGACTCCGTGAGCCTGTTGGAGCGCATGCGAGGAGACCTATGAACACCACCGAACTGACCTGGTTCAAGAGCAGCTACAGCAGCGGCTCCGGTGACGACTGCGTCGAGGTAGCCACCCGCCCCCACACCATCCACGTCCGCGACTCCAAGGACACGCAGGGCCCCCAGCTCACCCTCTCTCCCTCCACCTGGGCCGACTTCATAACGTACGCCGCCAAGTGACCGTCGGGGCCGCCCGCTTCTTTGTCAGTGTCGTGCTTCCACGACCCGAGTAAAGGGCGCTCCGCGTCGGCTACGCCGATCGGCCTGCGGCCGACCCTTGACTCGGCTCGCTCCAGCACGGGTGAGAAGCGAGCGGGCGGCCTGGGGAAAGCGGGGCCCGGGCGGGGTTTGCCGTGAGGCTAGTTGCCCTGCCGGCGGGGGTTGACGGCCGCGATCGCGCCTCGGCGGCACGCCGGGTGGGCTTAGCGACAGACGGCAAGTGGTGGTGCGCGTCGGCAGGGCGGCGGCACGCCGGGTCGGCTCAGCGGCAGACGGCCGGTGGGACTGCGCGATCGCGAGACGGCGGCACGCAAGGTGCGCTTGGGGGCAGACGGCGAGTTGGGGGGTGCGCGCCGACGGGGTTGCGGCACGCCGGGCGGTTCGCGACAGACGGCCGGCGGGGGTGGCACTCCAGCAGAGTGGCGGCACGGCGGGCCCACTTGGCGACTTGCAGCCGGTGGGAAGCTGCGCACGGACGGACGGGCGGCACGCCGGGATGGAGTGGCGGCGGATGGCAGGTGGTCGGGGTGGGCGATGCTCCGGACGGCCAGGAGTCCCCTCCGGGGTACGGTGAGCGGCCCATGTCCCAGTAATTGGCAGATTTGGGCCAGGCCCCGCGAGGAAAACCCCAGGTCAGCAGCCATAGGCGTGGCCCAAATTCCCCAATTGCCCCCCGAAGGCACGGTCAGTGAGGCCGGTGTGGCAGATGAGGGGCCACATCCCTCGTGCTCCAGTCCTCCGCGTGCACCCCGCCCCCCTCGAACCCACCAGCCGCAAGCGGGCAAGCCCACTCGGCGTGCCATCACCCCGCCGACGCGCACCACCCACCGCCCGTCCACCGCCAAACCGCCCCGGCGTGCCGCCACTCTGCTGCAGCGCCGCCCCCACCGGCCGTCCGCCGCTAAGCCCGCCCGGCGTGCAGGCGAGGCGCGACCGCGTCTCCCGTCCACCCCGGCCCGCAGCCCAACCCACCTCACCCGTCGGCAGACCTGGGCCACCCGTCTCTCCGGGCCGCCCGCTCGCTTCTCACCCGTGCTGGAGCGAGCCGAGTCAAGGGTCGGCCGCAGGCCGATCGGCGTAGCCGACGCGGAGCGCCCTTTACTCGGGTCGTGGAAGCACGACACTGACAAAGAAGCGGGCGGCCCCGACGGTCACTTGGCGGCGTACGTTATGAAGTCGGCCCAGGTGGAGGGGGAGAGGGTGAGCTGGGGGCCCTGCGAGGCCAGTTCGGCGGCGTTCATCGCGGCGGGTTTCGGACTGGTCCACGGGCCGGCGTTCGTCTCGCTCATCGGCGACCTCGGCCCGGACCGGCGCCTACCCCGCGTTCCGCATCGGGCCGGCCCTCCTCGGCCCGCTCTTCTCGACGTCCTGGATGCTGGAGCGCGCGACGCTGACCGCCTCCGACCCGTTCGAGGGCGTGCAGTCGTGGCTGGTCGGGCACCCGCTGCTGGTCGCCGTCGTGGTCGCGGTACTCGCCGCGTTCGCCCGGGGCGTCGCTCCACGGGCCGCGGCGCATCAAGCTGTCTCACAAGTAACTTGACGGCCTGTCACTTTGCCGAACTGACAGCCTGCCGACAGCATCCCTTCCTACGGTGCCGTGTCCATGACAGACACTTCGAGAGCAGCACACCCGGTCGGACGCCGCACCGTACTGATCGCCACGGGCGCCACGGCCGCCACCCTGGCCGTGGGCGCCGCCGCGCCCGAAGCCCCCACATCCACCGGGGCGGACACGACGCCCGTCGCCGCGGCGGCCGTCTGCACCCTCACCAAGGAGATGACCGAAGGCCCCTACTACCTCGACGGACAATTCGTCCGCGCCGACATCACCGAAGGCAAGGCGGGTGTCCCCCTCAAGCTGGCGCTCACCGTCGTCGACGACGACACCTGCGCTCCCCTCAGCAACGCGCTCGTCGAGATCTGGCACTGCGACGCGCTCGGCGAGTACTCCGGGTTCGTCGGCAACAACGGCCACGACGAGCCGGACAGCGGCACCTTCATGCGCGGCGGCGTCCTGACGGGCACGGACGGGGTGGCGAAGCTGACCACCATCTACCCCGGCTGGTACCGAGGCCGCTGCATCCACATCCACCTCAAGGTGCACACCGGCGTCACCCTCACCTCCGACGGCTCCTTCACCGGCGGCCAGGAGCTGCACACGGGCCAGCTCTTCTTCAACGAGACGATCACCACGGCGGTGGCCAAGATCTCCCCGTACTCCACCAACACGGTCACCCGCACCACCCTCGCCCAGGACTCGATCTACGACGAAGGAGGCGCCGCCTCCGGCCTCCTCACCCTGACAGCCCTGGGCAGCTCGGCGTCGTCCGGCTACGCGGGCACACTCACCGTCGGCGTCGAGACGAGCTGACCCCGCGCACCTCCCCCCACGGAGACAGGGGCGGCCCCACCCCCATACGGCCTCACCAACCGCCGTACTCGGTAGGGTCGCCCCGCCCCCCAGGCGCACAATCGGCGGACCCGCATCGGTCCCGGTGACCTCGCAGTGGTCCGCAGCATGACGGACCGGATCGCCGACATCCTCGACGTGGCACAAATCTGCCAATCGCCGGTCCACCCGTCCCCGGCCCCCGGCCCGGGTCAGGTGGACTGGCGTACCACCAGGTGAGGTTCGAAGATCACCTTTTGTTCCGGGACGGGGTCGCGGCGGAGGCGGGCGATCATGAGGCGGGCGGTTTCGCGGCCCATCCTCTCGATCGGCTGGTGGACCGAGGTGAGCGCGGGCTCGGAGGCGACGGCGATCGCCGTGTCGTCGAAGCCGATGACCGCGACGTCGCCCGGGACATGCCGCCCGGACTCCCGCAGCACTTCCAGCGCGCCGGCCGCCATGAGGTCGTTGGCGGCGAACACGGCGTCGAGGGTGCCGTCACGGGCGAGCAGGTGCCGCATGGCGGTGACGCCGGAGTCACGGCTGAAGTCGCCGTGTGCGACCGGGCCCTGCGCAAGCCCCGCCTCGGCGAGGACATCGCGGAAGCCCGTCCAGCGGTCGATGCCGGACTGGATGCCCAGCGGGCCGGTGATCACGGCCATCCGGCGCCGCCCGCGCTCGATCAAGTGCCGGGCGGCGTGCCGGCCGCCGTCCTCGTTGTCGAGGTCGACGCCGTAGTCGGGCGTGTAGCCGGTCGGCATCCCGACCATGACCGTGGGCATGCCGGAGGCGTTGAGCCGCTCGGGCAGCGGATCACCCTGGTGCAGCGAGCTGAGCAGGACCCCGTCGACGTGACGTGCCGTCAGGAAGGCCGTCAGTTGCGCGTGTTCCTGTCGGGACTGCGCGATGGCCAGGAGCAGCTGGATGCCCTCGGCGGCCAGCACCGACGTGGCGCCGCGCACCAGGGGCGAGTAGAACGGGTCGTCCCAGAAACCCCGGTCCTCGCTCACGGCCATGACGAAGGCGACGGTGTCCGTGCGCTGGCGCACCAGGGCGCGGGCGGCTTGGTTCGGTACGTAGCCCAGTTCCGCCACGGCGCGCAGCACTGCCTCGCGGGTGGTCTGGCTGACGGGTCCGGAGCCGTTGATGACGCGGGAGGCCGTTCCCCGGCCGACGCCCGCGCGTGCCGCGACTGCCTCAAGAGTCGGCCTGTGCCCCTCGTGCCCGTCGGGTCCCTCCACCATCCAGCCCCCTGCCCCAGTCGTGCCCACCGCCACAAGCTAATCCATACCGACCCGTCGGCACGAGCCCTTCACTGGCCACTTGGCGCATCACCCATGGGGTGGACCGGGCGGATCAACTCCCAGGTGTCGACCGCGAAGTCGAGGGTCATGCCGTGCCGTTCGTACAGAGCGAGGGCGCCGCTGCTGTTGTCGGTGTCCACGCCGAGGCCGATCCGTCGGCGGCCCAGGTCCGCGTAGTGCCCGAAGGCGTGGCGCAGCAGGAAGCCGCCGAGGCCGCGTCCTCGGGCCCGGCTCAGGACACCGAGGTTGCCGATCCAGGCCGTGGTGGCACGGTCGTTGTGGGTGCGCAGCACGGCGGCGTCACCGAGACCGTCGACATGCGCGATCCAGATCAGTGACCAGTCGGCGCGTTCGGCGTCGATGTCGTGCAGCCACTGTTCGTACGTGCGCGGCTGGAAGTCGAAGTGGTCGGCGAAGGATTCCTGGAGCAGTGCGTGGGCGCGTCGGCGGTCCGGTTCGGTCAGACAGGGGCGCAGTGTCACGCCCGGCGGTGGGGGCGGCGACGGGTCGGCGGGGGCGGAGAGGGGACGGGTCATGACGTTGTAGCGGCGGACCTGGCGCCAGCCTCGTCCGCGCAGTGCGTCCAGGTCCGTCGTGGGGGCGATGTTGAGGTGCAGGTGTGTCACCGCTCGCGCCGCCCCGTTGGCGGCTGCCCGCTCGGCGGCCCGGGTCTCCATCAGGTCGAACAGGTGCAGCGCGCCTTGCGGCTGGTCGGGCAGCGCGTAGTGGTCCATGTCGATCCGCTCGCCGCCGGAGTCGTCCCACAGCAGGCCGTACCCGATCAGCCGGTCACCGTCGAGCAGCAGCCAGGAGTCGCGCTCCAGGTCCACCTCGGGATGCTTCAAGTCGGACTGGATCTCGGTCAGTTCGGTTTCCTCGCGGCCGATTTCCAGCAGGTCGATCTCGTTGAGCAACGTGCACACCGCCGCCGCGTCGTCGAGCGTCGCCGGGCGCACGGTCAGGCCGGGAGGAAGAGGAACGGGAAGGGGAAGGGGGATGGCGGGCGTGGCGGGGATCGTCGGCGTCGTCATGGGGCCACTGTCCGGCGCCGCGTGCCCCGCCCGCAACGGAATTCCCGGGGGCCGCCCTCAAGGACGGCACTCTGGCCGAGTGCCCCCTAGGTGACCGTCACCGCCCTGTCCGCGGCGAAGCCCGCCCGACCCGCGCCTCAGGCCGCCACCGGCTCCCGCTCCTCGACAGCGCTCGACTCCTCCGCCTTCTCCTTGCGGTACGCGCGGATGGAGTACGTCAGGGCGGCGGCCCACAGGGCGTAGAGGAGGACGTAGACCGGGGTGCTGACCGCCCCGGACGCGTCGAGCCAGTCGCTCTTGAGGAGCGTACGGACGTTGGTGACGATGATGACGCCGCCGACGGCGGAGCCGAGAACGCGCGGCGGGACCAGGCGGACCAGCCAGGCGGCGACGGGCGCGGCGACCAGGCCGCCGAGGAGGAAGGCGAGAACCCAGCCCCAGTTCAGGCCCTGGGAGCCGAGGGAGAAGAGGAAGCCGAGGCTGGCGGCGATGGCGACCAGGAACTCACTGGTGTCGATGGAGCCGATCACCTTGCGTGGCTCCATCCGGCCGCTGGCCAGCAGGGCCGGGGTGCCGACCGGGCCCCAGCCGCCTCCGCCGGTCGCGTCCAGGAAGCCGGCGACCAGGCCGAGGGGCGCGAGGAACCGCTTGCGCAGCGGCTTGCCCAGGTTGCCCTTGGGCATGCCGCGGAAGGTGAAGCGGGACATGACGTACAGGCCGAGGCCGAACAGGATCAGGGACATCGCGGGCTCCGCGACCTCCGTCGACAGCTTGGAGAGGACCGTCGCGCCCAGGAAGGAGCCGACCGCGCCCGGTACGCCGATCTTGGCGACGACCTTCCAGTCGACGTTCCCGAAGCGCCAGTGCGAGGCGCCGGACATCAGCGTGGTGCCGATCTCGGCGAGGTGGACCGTGGCCGAGGCCATGGCCGGGTTGGTCCCCATGGCCAGCAGCAGGGTGGTGGAGGTGACGCCGTAGGCCATGCCCAGGCTGCCGTCCACCAGCTGGGCGCCGAGGCCCGCGAGGGCGAGCAGTATCAGCGTGCGCATGGGATCCGTTCCGTCGCTCCTGGATTCCCTACCGGTCCGGTAGGGATGAACGGGAGGTGACGGTAGGCGCCGAAACTGAGGACAGCCTGAGGATGGGATGAGGAACGTTCACAGGCGGAGCGAGATCGTCCGCAGAAAGCCGCTGTCCAGGAAGCGGTACGGAAAGCTCTACGCCAGCTCTACGGCAAGACTACGGGTTCTCCCACGACGCCGGCTCCGCCGCCAACTCCCGTACCGGCTCCGGCAGCGCGTCCGCCGCGATGTCCGCGAGCGTGACGCCCTCCAGGATCCGCCGCACATTGGCGCGCACCGCGATCCACAGCGGCAGCAGCGGTTCGGCGGGGCCGGTGTAGGTCAGCTGGGTGGGCCGCTCGCCGCGTACCGAGACGATGGGCCCGTCGACCGTACGGATGACATCCGCGACGGTGATCGTGTCGGCCGCCCGCGCGAGCAGATAGCCGCCGTTGCCGCCCCGTCGGCTGGTGACCAGTCCGCCACGCCGCAGATCGCCCAGAATTCCCTCCAGGAACTTGTGCGGAATGGACTGCGCGAGGGCGATGGTCTCCGCCTTCACGGGCTCCCCGTCCTGTCTGAAGGCGAGCTCCAGAACCGCCCGTACCGCGTAATCCGCCCGCGCCGAAATCCTCATACGACCATTGTGAACGTATCGCTGTGGACAATGACCACACCCGCGCCGCTGTCCCTGGGAGCCCCGCATGGTGTTGAGCAGACGTACCTTCAGCGCACTCGCCGGCACCGCCGCGCTCGGCATCTCCCTCGGCAGGAGCGGGGGCGGAGCAGGCGGGGGCGGTAGTGCGTACGCCGCCGACCGGCACACCGTCGGCTTCGACAAGTACTCGATGCTGATCGACGGAGAGCGCGTCGTCCTGTGGTCCGGCGAGGTCCACCCCTTCCGCCTGCCGAGCCCCTCCCTGTGGCGGGACGTGCTGCAGAAGCTGCGCGCCCACGGCTACAACGCGATCAGCATCTACGTGTCCTGGAACTACCACTCCCCCGCCCCCGGACAGTACGACTTCACGGGCGTCCGCGACCTCGACCTGTTCCTGCGCACCGCCGCCGAGACCGGCCTCTACGTCATCCTGCGTCCCGGCCCGTACATCAACGCCGAGGTCGACGCGGGCGGCTTCCCCGGCTGGCTGACCGTCACCAAGGGCACCGCCCGCACCTCCGACCCGACCTATCTGTCGTACGTCGACGAGTGGCTGACCGCCGTGAACCGCATCGCGGTCCGGCACCTCCACACCGACGGCGGCGGCACGATCGTCCTCTACCAACTGGAGAACGAGTACGGGAACCACATCACCAGCCCCCTCGGCCTCGACTACATGGCTCACCTCTACGCCAAGGTCCGCGCCGACGGCATCGACGTGCCGCTGTTCCACAACGACAAGGGCCGGAACGGGCATTGGACACCCGGCACCTTCGACACGGGCGGGGAGAGCGGGCGTTATCTGTACGGCTTCGACGGCTATCCCTCGCCCTTCGCCCCGCCGCCCGACTGGGGGTACTTCGGCATCGGCGGTACGAAGGGCGGGTCGACGGCGAGTCCCGACACCCCGGGTTTCGTGCCCGAGTTCGGCGGCGGCTGGTTCGATCCGTGGGGCGGAGTGGAGTTCGACGGGAAGGGGTACGCCGAGTCGGCCCGGACCCGCGACGCGGCGTACGAGCGGCGTTTCTACCTCACCAACCTCGCCAACGGCATCAAGGTCCACAACGTCTACATGACCTACGGCGGCACGTCCTGGGGCTGGCTGCCCGCACCATGCGTCTACACGTCGTACGACTACGGTGCCGCCCTGGACGAGGCCCGCAGGCCCACCCCGAAGCTGGTCCCGATGCACCAGATCGGGCAGCTCCTGCACTCCGTGCCCGACCTCGCCAAGCTGGACCGGGCCGAGGACGTGGCGGCGACGGACCCGAACATCAAGGTCTACCACCTGGTCAACCCGGACACCGACGCGCATGTCTACGTGCTCCGCAACGACGGTACCCAGCAGGCGAGTTCGGCTCTCCCCTTCTCCGACCTGCCGGTCACGCTCCCCGGCCTCGACGCCCGGCTGCTCGCCACGGGGATCACCCTCGGCCGGCGAAAACTGCGCCACTCCACCGCGCAGCCCATGCTGTGGCTGGCCGCGGGGCGCCAGGACATCGCCGTACTCACCGGCCCCGCGGGGACGACGACGGAAACCGCCCTGGAGTGCGCGAACGAGCCGACGGTGACCGTGCTGGAGGGGTCCGCGACGTGCACGTACAAGGGTGGGGCGCTGCGTGTCGTGGCCCAAGTCGACGGACTGACACGGGTGTTGATCGAGGGCGGCGGCGCCTCCGCGCCCCTTCTGCTGCTGCTCGCCGATGACGAGACCTCCGCGCGGCTGTGGCGGTACGACACCCCGTCGGGCCCGGTGCTGGTGTTCGGCCCGGCGCTGCTGCGCACGGCCGCCCTGCGCGGCACCACCGTCCACCTCACCGGGGACACGGTCGAGGCGGCGGACCTGGAGGTCTGGGGGCCGCGCGGGATGAGTGAAGTGGTCTGGAACCAGGGGACGTCGCGGACCCGCACCACGGCGTCCGGGAGCCTTCGGGTCGAGCAGCGGCTGCCCGGCGTGCCGAGCGTGCCGCTCCCCGCGCTGGGAAGCTGGCGCCACCGCGCCGAAAACCCCGAGTCCGCCGCCGACTTCGACGACTCGGCCTGGAAGGTCGCAAACAGGACGTCCTCGTACAGCACCACCCCCGTACCGGCCGGGCAGCCCGTCCTCTTCGCCGACGACTACGGCTTCCACTACGGCGACGTCTGGTATCGGGGGCACTTCGCGGACGCGGGCGGCGCCGAGTCGGTGTCCCTCTCGTATGTCTCGGGTACGCAGGGGCTGCTGATGGCGTGGCTGGACGGGAAGCCGCTGGGCACGCACCGGATGCCGGTGCCGGACAAGAAGACGGTCCGGCAGGGGACTTGGACGGGTACGGCCACCTTTCCCGTACAGGACGGGGACGGGCCACGCGTTCTCTCCGTCCTCGTGCGCCGTATGCAGCACGACATGGACGGCGCGGTGCGGGACACGCACAAGGCGGCCCGCGGACTGACCGCCGCGACCTTCGACGGCGCCGCCCCCGAGGTCACCTGGCGGATCCAGGGGGCGGCGGCGCCCGATCCCGTGCGCGGGCCGCTCAACCACGGCGGGCTGTACGGGGAGCGGCACGGCTGGCATCTGCCGGGGTTCGCGGACGGCGGCTGGCAGATCGTCGACTTCCCGCGGGCGGCACGGGGGCAGGGCGTGGCCTGGTACCGGACCGGGTTCCGGCTCGCCGTCGACCCGGCCGTGGACGCGTCGATCGGGCTCACGTTCACCGACGATCCGGGCCGCGCCTACCGCGTCCAGATCTTCCTGAACGGCTGGAACATGGGTCAGTACATCAACGACGTGGGCCCCCAGCGCACCTTCGCCCTGCCGAACGGCATCCTGAACACACGGGGGCTCAACACGCTCGCTCTCGCCGTCCTGTCCGACGGAACCACGCCCTCGGGTCCGGGCGGGGTACGGCTGACGCTGATGGGCAGCGCGGCCGGAGGAGTGCCGGTGACGGCGGTGGACTCCCCCGGCCGATGACCCCTTCAGCCGAGCCTGATCACATTCCAGGACAGCGGCTCCAGGACGGCGGTCAGGGTGCCGTCCTGGAGGGTGGTTCCCTCGACGGGGTGCGGGGTGACCCGGTCCTGGTCGTCGAGGGTGTTGGTGGCGTCCGGGTCGGCGTCGGCGAGCGCGCTGTGTTCGACGACCGTCGTCAACCCGAGCCGGTTCAGCGCGACTTCGAGTGGCAGCGGCTCGGTCTGGCTGCGGTTGACGGCGAAGACGGTGACCGAGCCGTCGTCGGCGCGTACGGCGGTGGCGTGCAGCAGGTCCGTCTCGCCGTACTTCTTCGTCTCGTACGTCGGTGACTCGACGCGTACGTCGAGGACCTGGCCCCGGCCGTACTTCGAGGCCTGGGAGAAGGGGAAGAACGTCGTCTGGCGCCAGGCGGGGCCGCCCGGCTCCGTCATGATCGGGGCGATGACGTTGACGAGCTGGGCCAGGCAGGCGACGGTCACCCGGTCCGCGTGCCGCAGCAGCGCGATGAGCAGGGAGCCGAAGACCACCGCGTCCGTGACGGAGTAGACGTCCTCCAGGATGCGCGGGGCCTCCTGCCAGTCCTCGACCGGGTGCGGGTTGGGGCGGCTCTGGTACCAGACGTTCCACTCGTCGAAGGAGAGGTTGATCTTCTTCTTCGACTTCAGCCGGGCGCCCACGTGGTCGCAGGTCGCCACCACGTTCTCGATGAACGACTCGGTGTCGACGGCGGAGGCGAGGAAGGAGTCCCGGTCGCCGCCTGTCTCCTCGTAGTAGGCGTGGAGGGAGATGTAGTCGACCAGGTCGTACGTCTCCTGCAGTACGGTCGCCTCCCACGCGGCGAACGTCTCCATGTTCTGACCGGAGGAGCCGCACGCGACGAGTTCGAGGTCCGGCTCGATCTGGCGCATCGCCCGCGCGGTCTCGGCGGCGAGACGGCCGTACTCCTCGGCGGTCTTGTGGCCGGTCTGCCAGGGGCCGTCCATCTCGTTCCCGAGGCACCACAGCTTGATGCCGAACGGATCCTTGTCACCGTGCGCCACCCGCAGGTCCGAACGGGCCGTTCCGGCGGGGTGGTTGGCGTACTCCTGGAGTTCCAGGGCCTCGGCGACTCCGCGGGTGCCGAGGTTGACGGCCATCATCGGCTCGGCCTGTGGGCCGACCTTGTTCACGAAGGCGATGTACTCGGACAGGCCGAAGCGGTTCGTCTCCGTCGAGCGCCAGGCGAGGTCCAGGCGGCGGGGGCGGTCCTCCACCGGGCCGACCGAGTCCTCCCAGTTGTAGGCGGAGACGAAGTTGCCGCCGGGGTAGCGGAGGGCGGTGACGCCGAGTTCGCGGACCAGCTCCAGCACGTCCGTGCGGAGGCCTTCGGCGTCGGCCGTCGGGTGGTCGGGCTCGTAGATGCCGGTGTAGACGCAGCGGCCGAGGTGCTCGACGAAGGAGCCGAAGAGACGGGGGTTGACCTCGCCGACCGAGAAGGCGGGGTCGAGGGTGAAGCGGGCGGTGCGGGACATGGGTTCCTTTCCGAAGAGGTCGGTCACTTGAGGACGGGCCAGCCGTCGCTGCTCCAACTCAGCTTGTTCAGCCCGAGCTTGGGGGTGCCGTTGTCGTCGCCGTCGTAGTAGTGGTACGCGAGCCAGTCCTGGCCGTTGGCGCGGAACACCGACTCCCCGCCGGTGCCGAAGTACTTGCCGTGGCCGGCCAGGAGGAGGTCGCCGCCGCCTTGGAGCAGGGGCGTGCCGGTGCTGTCGACGTACGGGCCGGTCACCGACGTCGACCGGCCGACCTTGATCTTGTAGGTGGAGTTCACGCCCGCGCAGCAGGCGTCGTACGAGGCGAAGAGGTAGTGGTAGCTGCCGTGTTTGACGATGTACGGGCCCTCGACGGCGTACGGAGCGTCCGGGCGCGTCGCCAGGTGGTGGACCGTGGCGCCCGCGACGGCCTTTCCGGTGCTTTCCTTCAGTTCGACCATGCGGATGCCGGTCCAGTACGAGCCGAACGTCATCCACAGCTTGCCGTCCGCCCTGATCAGGGCCGGGTCGATGGCGTTCCAGGAGTCGGTGGTCTCGGACGTGAAGACCTTGCCGTGGTCGGTCCAGGTGCCGGGCATACCGGTGGTGGAGGTGGCCACGCCGATCGCGGAGTGGTTGGTGCCCCAGGAGGAGACGGCGTAGTAGAGCCAGTAGCGGCCGTCGCGGTACGAGATGTCGGGGGCCCAGGGGTCGCCGGTGTCGTTGTACTCGTACCACCAGGAAGGCGGCTCGGCGAAGGCGTTGCCCGCGTCGTCCCAGTGCCGCAGGTCCTTGGAGAGGCGGGCTCCGATGATGCCACCGGTGGAGTACGCCACGTAGTCGCCGGACTTGAGGTGGATGACCGTGGGGTCATGGATGATCTGTTGGCCGGTGAGGGGCAGCGGGTCGGGGTGGTCGGCGGCCTGGGCGGTGGCCGGGAGGAGGGCGAGGAGGGTGGCGGCCAGGACTGCTGCGAGTCTGAAGCGCTTCAACTGCGTATCTCCTGACGAAGTTACTGGCCCGCGAGGCCGGTGTGCGCGACACCGGCCACGATCTGGCGCTGGAAGAAGACGAAGACGATGATCAACGGCAGGCCCGCCATCAGGCCGCCGGCCATGAGCTGGGCCCACTGGATGCCGTAGGAGTTCATGACGGTCGCGATGCCGTTGGGCATGGTCATCAGGTCGGGGTTGTTGGTCACCATGTACGGCCACAGGAAGTTGTTCCAGGACGCGATGAACGTGAAGATGCCGACGGCGGAGAGGGACGGGCGCGACAGCGGGACGATGATGGTGAAGAAGACCCGCCAGCGGCCCGCGCCGTCGATGAAGGCGGCCTCCTCCAGCTCCCTCGGAATGCCCTGGAAGAACTTGTAGAGGATGTAGACCATGGCGGCGGGCGCGCACTGCGGCAGGATCATGCCCCAGTAGGTGTCGACCATCCCCATCTGCTGGACCGTGGTGAAGAGGGGCACGCCGAGGACGGCGGGGGACACCATGAGCCCGGTCATGACGAGGCCCATCAGAACGCCCTTGAAGCGGAACTCGGTGCGCGCGAAGCCGTATCCGGCGAGTGCGCTGACCAGCAGCACGATGGCCGTGACGCAGATGGAGACGACGAGCGAGTTCACGAACCAGTTGGTGATGTTGCCGGTCTCGAAGATGGCCTTCCACCCCTGTACCGTCCACACCTCCGGCAGCCAGTGCGGCGGCACCTCGACGGCCTCGGTCTCCGACTTGAGGGAGGTGAACAGGGCCCAGGCGAGCGGTGCCAGAAAGACGACGGAGACGGCGACGCCGAGGAGGGTGAGGACGATCTGGCTGGGCGTCCACGCCCTGCGGGGCTTGGTACGTATCTGCGCTGCGGCGGTGGTCATCGGCCACCCTCCTCACGGTTGCGCAGCAGCCACATCCGCGCGAGGGCGACGGCCGCGATGATCACGAAGAAGATGATGGAGATCGCGGAGGCGTAGCCCACGCGGTAGCTGGTGAAGCCCTCTTCGAGGGTGTACTGCACGAAGGTGCGGGTCGATCCCTCGGGGCCCGGCCCGAAGTCCTGGATCACGACGGCCTGGTCGAAGACCTGGAGCGAGGCGAGGATCTGCAGCGCGATGACGAGGCCCGTGATGTTGCGCAGCATCGGCAGGGTGATGTGGACCATGCGGTGCCAGGCGTTCGCGCCGTCCAGCTTGGCGGCCTCGTAGAGGTGTGCGGGGACGCCCTGGAGCGCGGCGAGGTAGAGCAGAAAGCTGAAGCCGACCGTCCACCACAGGGTCGTGATGACGACGGCGAGCATCGCGTACGACTTGTCGGTGAGCCACGGCGTGTCGACGCCGAAGACGTAATTCACCATGCCCGTACCGGGGTTGAACAGCCACTGCCACAGGTTGCCCGCGACGGTGGACGGCAGCAGGAACGGCATGAAGAAGCAGAGTCGCCACAGCCATTTGCCGCGCTCGATGTGGTGGGCCAGCATCGCGAGGAGGAAGGCGAGCACGGTGATGCAGGGCACGACCAGGAGCGTGAAGTACGCGCTGTGGCCGAGCGAGTCCCACATCAGCGGGTCCTGGAGGGCCTCGCGGTAGTTGTCGAGGCCGATGAAGCTCGCGCCGTCGCCGGAGATGTTGGCGTCGGTGAAGCTGAGGTAGAGGCCGCGCAGCAGCGGCCAGATCACGAACAGTGCGAACAGCACGAGGAACGGGGCGACGAACCAGCCGCCGTGCTGGAAGCCCTGCTTGCGGCGGACGGTGGCGCTCTGCGCGGCGGTCTTCGTCCGCGCAGGTGCGATGACCGTCTCAGCGCTGGTCGTCGTCATGCGACCGCACCTCCCTGCGCGGCGGTCTTGCCGTCCATCGGGTTCTTCATGGTGAGCAGTTGGGCGAGCGCGCCCTTCATGCGGCGGGCGGCGGCCTCCGGTTTGGCGGAGCCCATCGTCGAGGAGACGACGATGGGGCCGACGCGCTGGGCGAGGATGCCGGTGGACCCGGCGAACCACACCTTGGGCTCGGTGGCCTGGTGGTCCATCGCGGTGACGTACTCGTTCTGCGGGGTCAGCTTCTTGTACGCGGCCGTGGACAGGGTCGAGGTGTACGCGGGAATGTGTCCGCCGGCCGCCCACTGCTGGGCGTGCTTGACGACGTAGGCGGCGAGTCGGTGCGCGGCCTCGTTGGCGGCGCCGCCGCGGTCGGACTGGTGCGGCAGGACGAAGGAGTGCGACTCGGCGTGGGTGGCCTGTTTACCGAAGACGGGCGGCAGCGGGGTTGCGCCGTAGTCGAGTTTCGCGCCGGAGTAGACCGGGACCGACCAGTTGCCCTCCCAGGCGAAGGGGGCGCCGTTGATGAACTGTTCGGCGCCGGCGGTGCCCGCGAAGCTCGGGTTGGCGTACCCGTCGGTGATGTGCCGGCGCAGGAACTCCAGGACCTGGGTGGCCTTGTCGGTGTCGAAGGTGACCTCGGTGTTGTCGGCGTTGAACCAGGTGCCGCCGAGCTGGGTGTAGAAGGCGACGAAGAACCACCACTGGAAGTTCTGGTCGTTGACCCACAAGCCGATGGTCTGCAGCCCCTTTTTCGTGGCCTTCTTCGCCTTCTTCAGCACGTCGAACCACTCGTCGACGGACGCGACCGGCGCCATCCGGCCGTCGTCGTCGAGCAGGCCCGCCTTCTTCAGTACGTCCTTGCGGTAGAAGCAGAGCTGGACGTGGATGTCGAGCGGAAGGGCGTAGAGCTTGCCGTCGATGACGGCGCGCTTCCACAGGGCGGGGTTGAAGTCGGCCTCCCGTACGCCGTACTTGGCGAGCAGGTCGACGTCCCAGGGGTCCAGGAGGCGGCCCGGCGAGAAGCCGGTGACGCGGCCGAGGTGCATGACGCCGAGGTCCGGGGCGCGGTTGCCCGCCGCGGCCATGGCAAGTTTGGTGTAGAAGGGGCTGCCCCACTGGAGGGTCGAGTCCTTCACGTCGATGCCGGGATTCTCCTTACGGAAGGCGTCCAGCATCGCGATCATGTTGTAGCCGTCGCCGCCGCTGAAGAGATTCCAGTAGCGGACGCGGGTGCTCGCGCTGGAGGCGAGCGCGTCGGCTCCGGTGCCGAGCGCGGCGAAGCCGAGGCTGCCGGCCACCGTCAATCCGCCCAGCCCGGCCAGGATGTGCCGACGGTTCAGGTGTCCGTGTAGGTCAGGTCGTCCCATGCCCTGCCCTTACTGTCGAGAGGTTCGAGTTGTTCGAGTCGTTCGATATTTCGTTGCATGCTCGTAACTTCGAACGGGACCGTAGATAGGAAGCGCTTTCTAGTCAATGGTTTGCGCAAAAATCGAAAGTCCCCGTCCAGCGACCGGCAGCTGGACGGGGACTTCTGACAACGGGAGTCGCTAGCCGGCGAACGCGGGCTGCGCCAGCCCCTTCCCCGCGCCGGGTACCACCAGCACCGAGCCGGAGAGCGGGTGCGGTGCCTCCAGGCCCGTACGGGCCGTGGTGATGTACAGGTCGGTCAGGTCGGCGCCGCCGAACGCGCAGGCGGTGGGGCGGCGGACGGGGAGTGCGAGCACGCGGTCGAGGTCGCCGTCCGGTGTGTAGCGGCGGACCGCGCCGCCGTCCCAGAAGGCCACCCAGACGCCGCCTTCGGCGTCGACGGTGAGGCCGTCGGGGTAGCCGTCGCCGTCTGCGACCGCAGCCAACTGCCGCCTGTTCACGGGCAGTTGATCATCACCGACGTCGAACACGTCGATCCGGCGCGTCGGCGTGTCGATGTAGTACATCAATCGGCCGTCGGGGCTCCACCCCGTGCCGTTGCTGACGGTGACGTCGTCGAGGAGGGCGTGGACGGTGCCGTCGGGGGCGAGGCGGGACAGGGTGCCGCCGCCCGGCGCCTCGTCGTAGCGCATCGTGCCGGCCCAGAGCGTGCCGTCGGGGGCGATGGCGGCGTCGTTGCCCCGGCGGCCGGGGACGGGGTCGCGGTGCAGCCAGCGGAAGCCGTCGGGTGAGCCGCTGGGGCCGTAGAGCCCCACGCCGTCCCGGAGGTTGACGACCAGTCCGCCGCCCGCGCGGGGCTTCGCCGCGCCCACGTGCTGCTCGGTGGCCAGCACCGTACGGCGGCCGGAGGCGGGGTCGTAGGTGTGCACCCGGGAGCCGAGTATGTCGACCCAGATCAACCGCTGCTCGCGCGGGTCCCAGGTGGGGCCCTCGCCGAGGGCGGCTTCGGCGCGTACCGCGACATCGACGGCCGTCACTTCACCACGCTCCGGTAGCCGAGGCGCTCGGACAGTTCGACGGCGCCCTTCGCGGCGAGCTGCTCCAGCTCGACGCGGCGCTCGTCGCTCCAGCGGATCATCGGTACGGAGATGGAGAGCGCGGCGACGACCTGCCCCGTGCGGTCGCGCACCGGGGCGGCGACGCAGCTGACGTCCGGGTTCGACTCGCGGCTCTCCACGGCGACGCCGCGGCTGCGGATCTCCGCGAGGGCCTCGCGCAGGGCGGACGGCTCGGTGATGCTGTTGGGCGTCATCGCGACCAGGTCGGCGTCGTCGGGGATGCGGGCGGTCAGCTCCGGGTCGGGGAGCGCGGCGAGCAACATCTTGCCGACGGAGGTGCAGTGGGCGGGCAGGCGCCGGCCCGCCGCCGACACCATGCGCACGGCGTGCGTGGAGTCGACCTTCGCGATGTAGATGACGTCCGTGCCCTCGAGGATCGCCACATGGACGGTCTCGTCGCAGGTCTCGGCGACGGAGCGGGCGACCTGCTGGCCCTCGGCGGCGAGGTCCAGCTGCTCGGCGTACCGGCTGCCGAGCTGGTAGGGCCGCACACCGAGGCGGTAGCGTCCCGGCTGGCTCGGCACCTGCACGATGTACGAGCGGGCGGCGAGCGTGGTGACCAGCTCGTGCACCGTCGTACGGGGCAACTGCAGCCTGCGCACGATGTCGGGGGCGGAGAGCGTCCCGTCTCCGTCGAGGAAAAGCTCCAGTATGTCCAGAGCTCGGGTCACGGCAGGTACGAGGCGTCCCACAACCGGCCCCCTCCCTTGTGTCTCAGTGCCTGTGTTCGAACAATACTCGTGTTCGAAATTTCAACAGACGATCGGCATGACGAACACAGGCTAGTCATAGTGGTCTTGCGGGGGCAATGGGTGGGTAACGGTTAGGTGTCGGGGCTGTGCTTCCGGCGGGTCAGCGGCGGGCGCGGGGGTCGCCCAGTTCACCTCGGAGTCGCTGCGCGCGGAGCACCAGCTCCAGCTCGAAGCGCCGGTCCGGATCGTCGATCTCGTCGCCCCACAGTTCTCGGATCTGGCGGAGGCGGTAACGGACGGTCTGGGGGTGCACACCGAGCCGCGCCGCGACCTCCGGCGCGCCCCCGCGTGTTTCCAGCCAGGCCAGCAACGTCTCCGCGAGACGCCGCCCGTGTGTGGGTCCGCAGTGGGCCAGCGGTGCCAGACAGCGCAGCGCGAGGTCGTCGATCAGCTCCTCGGGCTGGAGCAGCACCAGGGCCTCCGTGTGCTCCGTACAGTGCAGCACCTCCCCGCCCGGCAGCAGCCGCCGCTCCATGAGCCGTACCGCCGCGACCGCCCAGCGCAGCGACTTCGCCGCGTCGGCGAGCGGCACCGGTGGCCCGATCGCGCCGGACCAGCCGGTCAGCGCCCGGTGCAGCAGCTCCGGGCGCCCCGCGGCGTCCGGCTCGGGCACGACCATCCGCGGCTGCTCGTACTCCATGTCGAGCAGCACCCCTTGCCCCACGGCGGGCGCGACCGCCTCCCGGGCCGGGCGCAGCAGTACCCCGACGGCGACCTTGTCGGGCAGCGGCCAGCCGATGCGGGCGGCCCGTTCGACGAGCGCCTCGGCGGGGTCGCCCCGGTGCTGGTGCTCGGCGAGCAGCAGCTCCATCAGACGGCGCTGGAGGCGCAGGCGCTCCCCGGCCTGTCGGGCGGCGGCCTCGGCGTATCCCCGGACCGACTGGTTGACGAGGCCGTCCAGATACTCGTATCCCGCGTCGACGAGCTCGTACATCGCCGGTGGCGGGATGTCGACCCGTTGCCCGATCTCCGCGAACCGGCGCCAGGCGAGGCGGACGCCCAGCCGGTAGATCGCTTGGAGTGAGTCGAGGCTGCGCCCGTTCAGGCCCTCGCCGCGGCCGAAGTCCTGGAAGACCTCCGGGGGGACGCGGGGTCTGCCCTCCGCCGTCTCCAGGTGCTGCACGAAGACCTCGATGGCCCGGCGGATGCCGACGAGGGCCATCGGCTCGCCGGAGTCGTCGAGGACGACGGGCAGCTGCGGGTACTCGCGGCGGATCTCGCGCAGGATCTCCTCGGCCAGCGCGGGCGCCTCGGCCAGGGCGATCGCCGCGAACTGCCGCACCTGGAGGCGGGGAACGTCATGCCAGGCCGAGCGCATGGCGACGGTTCCCTGGCGGGCGCTCACGGTCACCGGACCTGGTCGGCATGCTCGTAGGTGATCAGTGGTGTGTTCGGCTGGTCGGGCCTCGCTTCGAGCAGCGCGACGATGCCGAACGCGGCGCCCACGGCGAGTGCGGCGGCGGCCACGACGGTCAGTACGGCGGCGAGCAGTCTGGACATCGCAGGGTCAGCCTCTCTGTCGGAGGTCGTCCCCACCGTCACCCGTCACCGTTTCGCCGGTCCCGCCCGGCAAGTCCTCAGTCTCGACAATGCGTTGACACTCCGTCAAGGGTGCGCCTACGGTTTCCGGCCCATACCGCACGTGCACTTTCCCTCCTGGTGTCGACGCACCCGTATCACCGCGTATCAGCCCGTATCACGTGTGCGTCGAGCCTCCTCACGCCCCTGGAGTGCCCGGATGCGCCGGAAAGCCTCACCCCTCGCACTGGTCCTACTGGGCCTCGGCACCTTCCTGCTCGTGCTGGCCCCGATGCTCGCGTGGTACGTCGCACCACGCGCCGCCGTGAATCCCATCGACATCGACACGACCGCCGTCTACTCCGGCGAAGGCGCCTATTTCGACGCCGCCGAGGTCCGGACCCTGCACGACAAGCGCATCACCGTCACCCAGCGGGTCCGGGGCGATGTCGCCGACAGCGAGCGCAGCGGGCGCGCCGTCTGGGACGTCACGACGACGGTCGACACGGACAAGTCGCTGCCCGCGGCCGATCCGCACGACGCGCTGCTGTTCTCCCCGCACCGCTGGGTCACCGACCGGAGGACCAACAAGCCGGTGCACTGCTGCCAGGAAAACCCGTACTTCGCCGGCGACGCCTACCTGAAGTTCCCCTTCGACGTGCAGAAACACGCGTACCGCTGGTGGGACAGCTCCCTCGGCGCGCCCATCACGCTTGCCTACCGCGGCACCAAGAAGATCCAGGGCTACACGGGTTACCGCTTCACCGGCACGGTCGCCCCGACGAAGGTCGGCACCCGGATGGTGCCGGGCGGCATCGTCGACCAGCCCGAGCGCAGCCAGGTGCTGGCCGAGGAGTGGTACTCCAACCACGGCATCGAGCTGGTCGTCGACCAGCGCACCGGCCGGGTGCTCTACGCCCAGGTCGGACCCCGCAGGACGCTGCGCGCCCCGGAGGCCAAGAACGACGCGGTGCTGCTCCTGGACGCCGACAAGCTGGCCTTCACCACGGCGACACAGAAGTTCGCGGTGAAGCAGGCGAAGAAGGAGAGCGGTCAGCTGCGCATGGTGGGGGAGACGTTGCCCATAGGTGCCGGCGTGCTGGGATTCGTCCTCGCCGCGACGGGAGGCGTTTTGGTGGTACGCGGGCGACGGGATCCCGGTTCGTCCGGTGCGTCCCCTTCACCGCTCACGATGTGATGCGGCGTCAGCTCCACAAACCCCGAATTTGTCACCTCGGTGAGTAGCCGCATCGAACCACCGGGCGAAAACTATCCACCCCCACCCGAGCACAGCCCACCCACAGCACCGTTGCAGCCGATACCCGAATCCCCCACAATCGGCAGATTTCCCGCACGATCGACTACCGGATACCAACCAGCAGATACCGGATATCGGATACCGACCACCGGATCGACTACCACTTGAGTTGTTCCACGCCCCGCCCCCCACGCTGAGTTCCGCACCCTGAGACGAGTTGGAGCACCCATGCCCCAGCACGTGCCCTCCCCGCTGCGCGCCGCGCTCCCGCGCTCCGCGCAGTCCGTGCAGTCCATGCAGTCCATGCAGTCCTTCCCGGCGCTTCTTCCCCCGCAGCCGCGCCGCATTGTCTTCCTCGCCCATCGGGACCTCGGAAACCCGTCCGCGGGCGGCTCCGAGATCCTCGTCGACCGGCTCGCCGACGGGCTGACCGGGCTCGGTCACCAGGTCACGCTGCTGTGCGGCGGACCCGCGGCCTGCCCCGACCATCGGGAGCGGGCCTACCGGGTCGTCTCGGCCGGCGGCGACCTGGGGCACTTTCTGCGCGCCCGTTCCGCCTTCCATCGTCAGGTCGGTGACTGCGATCTCCTGGTCGAGGTGTGCAACGGCATGCCGTACCTGGCGCCGATGTGGCACCACGGCCCCACGCTGTGCCTGGTCAACCACGTCCACACGGACATGTGGAGGATGCGGTTCGGCGGACCGCTCGCGCCCGCCGCCCGGATCGGCCGAAGACTCGAACACTGGGCGCTGGCGGGCCCGCGGCGCAGCAATCTCCTGGTCGCCGTCTCGCCGTCGACGGCCCACGCGTTGCGCGCGATCGGGGTGGAGCGGGAGCGCATCCGGGTCGTGCACAACGGGGTCGAGGAGCCGGGGCCGCGGGCCGAGCGCTCACCGGAACCGCTGTTCGTGGCGGTGGGGCGGCTCGTCGAGTACAAACGGATCGATCTGCTGCTGCGGCTGTGGGAGCGGGTCCGCCCGGTCACCGGCGGCCGGCTGGTGATCGTCGGGGACGGTCCCGAGCGGGCGCGGCTCGAGCAACTCGCGGGAGCTGATGTGGAGTTCGCGGGTCATGTCTCCGAGGCCGAGAAGCACCGTCTGCTGTGCGCCGCCTGGCTGCTGCTGCATCCCTCCGCCGTCGAGGGCTGGGGCCTGGTGGTCACGGAGGCGGCGGCCCGGGAGACCCCGGCGGTCGCCTTCGACGTACCCGGGCTGCGCGACTCGGTGGTGGCCGGCGAGACGGGCGTACTGGCCCGCGGCGAGTCCTCCTTCGCGGCCGCGTGGTGCGCCCTGGCCCTGTCCACCCACCGCCGCACCCTCATGGGCAAGGCCGCTCGCGAGCGTGCGGCCCAGTACCACTGGAACAACACGGTCCGCCAGTTCAGAGCGGTGGCCGGGGAGGCGGTGAGGGGCTGGACGCCATGACCGCCCCCCAGGGCGAGGGGACCGGCACGGGTCTCAAGGACCCCTCCGTACGTCGCTCCCTCACCCTCTTCCGTGCCTTCCGGCGTGAGCAGGACGACCCGGAGACCTGTTACTCGCTGCTCGCTCGTGACGCCGCCGATCAGGTCGAGGCCTACGACGGTCCGGTCGGCGGCCGTACCGTCGTGGACGTCGGCGGCGGCAGTGGGTACTTCACCGAGGAGTTCCGACGGCGCGGCGCCCACGCATACCTCTTCGAGCCGGACGTAAGGGAGTTGGGGCCGAAGCCGCCGGTTGCGTCCGTGGTCGCCGACGGATATCTGCTGCCGCTGGGCGACGGGGTCGCCGACGTCACCTTCTCCTCCAACGTGCTCGAGCACGTGGCCGATCCACAGACGTTCCTCAGTGAACTCGTGCGGGTCACCCGGCCCGACGGGCTGATCTACGTGTCGTTCACCAACTGGCTCTCCCCGTGGGGCGGTCACGAGTGGGCGCCCTGGCACTACTTCGGCGCCGAGCGGGCGCGGGCCCGCTATCACCGCCGTACCGGAAAGACCGCCAAGCACACCCTCGGCGAGAACCTCTTCGCCGTGCACATCGGCACCACCCTGCGGCAGGTGCGCGCCCGCGACGACATCACGGTCGTCTCGGCGCGCTCCCGCTACTGGCCGTTCCTCGCCTCCGCCGTCACGAAGACGCCGGGGCTGCGCGAGTTCGCCACCTGGAACCTCCTCCTCATCCTCCGGCGGTGTCCACCATGACGACCACGGTCCAGGCTCCTCCCCCGGCAGCCGCCCGCCCCGTCAGGGCCACCTCCGGTCCGCCGGAGAAACCGCGGTCGCGGCGCTGGCTGCTGGGGTTCTGGGCCGTGGTGTTCGTGCTGTTCCTGGCCGTGCACCCCGGGCGGACCACCTTCGACACCAAGCTCGGTGTCGTGCTCGATCCGTGGCAGTTCCTCTCCGATCTGGGCCAGTTGTGGCACGACCGGGGTGGATTCGGCGGCATCCAGGACCAGTACGTCGGCTACGTCTGGCCGATGCTGCCGTTCTACGGCCTGTGCAAGCTGATCCAGCTCCCGGTGTGGCTGGCGGAGCGGCTGTGGCTGTCGCTCGTCGTGTCCGTCGCCTTCTGGGGCGCGCTGCGGCTGGCCGAGCGGCTGCGGATCGGCACTCCGGCGTCCCGTCTCCTCGGCTCCGTGGCGTACGCGCTGTGGCCGGTGTTCACCGTCGTCATCGGCTCGACCTCCGCCGCCGCGCTCCCCGGCGCCTTCCTCCCCTGGGTGCTGCTGCCGCTGGCCGACGCGCGCTACAGCGCCCGCGTCGCCGCCCTCCGCTCCGCGCTGATCATCCCCTTCATGGGCGGCGTGAACGCGGCGGCGACCCTGGCGTCGCTGCTCCCGGTCGGGCTGTATCTCCTCTCCCGTCCGCGCGGGCCCCGGCGGCGCAAGCTGATCGTCTGGTGGGTGCCGGGCGTGATCCTGGCGACGGCCTGGTGGGTGGTCCCGCTGCTGATGCTCGGCATCTACGGCGAGAACTTCCTTCCGTACGTGGAGACTTCACAGACCACGACCGACACGATGTCCGCGGTGGAAAGCCTGCGCGGTGCGGGCAACTGGGTCGCCTATCTGCACTTCGGCGAGGCCTGGCTGCCGGCCGGCTGGACCGTGGCCGCCTCCGTCGTCGTGATCGTCTGCTCGGCGCTCGCGGCCGGGCTCGGCCTCGCCGGGCTGGCGCGACGGGACATGCCCGAGCGCCGCTGGCTCGTTCTGACCGTGCTGTCGGTCGCACTCATCACCCTGGCCGGGTACGGCGGTTCGTTCGGGGCGCCCTTCCACGGCGTGGTCCAGGACTGGCTGAACGGCTGGCTGGTCCCCTTCCGGAACATCTACAAATTCCAGCCGGGGCTCGCGCTGGCCCTGGTGTTCGGGCTGGCCCATCTGGTGGGCATCGCCGCCACGGAACGCGGGGCCCGTCCCGTACGCGGCCGCCGCTTCGCCCCGCTGATCGCCGCCGTCCTGGTGCTCCCGGGGCTCGCCTGGCCGTATCTCAACGGGTCGATCCTGAACCCGGGGTCGTTCCAGGAGCTGCCCAAGTACTGGCAGACCACGGCCGACTGGCTCGAGAAGTACTCCCCCGACTCCCGCGCGCTCGTCGTCCCCGCCACCGCGCACGGCATCTACACCTGGGGCTCCCCCATCGACCAGCCCCTCGACGTGCTCGCCGACTCCCGCTGGGCACAACGGGATTACGTCCCGTTCGGCACCCCGGGCAACCGGCGGGCCATGGACGCGGTCGATCAGGCGTTGCTGACGGGGAGTGAAGTCCCGGGTCTCGCAGATTATTTGAGCCGCTCCGGCCTCTACTACGTCGTCGTACGCAACGACCTCGACCCCGACCAGCTCGGCCACGCCCCGACCACGACCGTGAAACGGACCCTGGAGCAGTCGGGCTACCGGCGTGTCACCGGGTTCGGTCCTGTCATGACCGGCGGACGCATCCCGAACGACACTCCCTTGCAGGTCGAGGGCCTGTACCCGCGTCAGCGCGCGGTCGAGATCTACGAACCGGCGAGCCAGGACGTGCCGCGGCCCGGACAGGCCGGGCTCAGCGCGATCGCGGACACCGCGGTCGTCTCGGGCGGCCCCGAGGCCCTGCTGCCGCTGGCCGCCGACCCGTCGATACGGGGCCGTGCCACCGTCCTCACCGGCGACAACCATCCGGGCCTCGGTACCCCGGAGGTCCAGGTGGTCGGCGACGGGCTGCGACGCGCCGACACCCGCTTCGGGCTGGTCAACTCCAACACCTCGTACACGTACACACCCGACCAGCGCAATGACAGCGACAGCGCGCAGGACCCGGGCGCGAAGCCGCACCAGATCCTGCCCACGAAGGGCATCGAGCACCAGACGGTGGCCGCACTGCGCGGCGCCCGCGAGGTGACCGCGTCCTCCACCGGCAACTGGCTGTTCCATCTCCCGCAGTACGACCCCGTGAACGCCTTCGACGGCAACCCGGACACCGCGTGGGCGGAGGGCGCGGCCGGTTCGGCGAACGGACAGTGGCTGCGGATCCGCTTCGAGGGGTCCGTGGACATACCGTCGTCGTTCAAGGTCACTCCGCTGCCGCAGGACGGGGTGCGGTCCGCGGCGACACGGGTACGGGTGGAGACGGAGAGGGGGACCGTCACCAGCCACCTCCAGCCCAACGGCATGAGCCAGTCCATCAAGGCCCGGGCGGGGTCGACGAGTTGGATGAAGCTGACGATCGTCGGCTCGACCGAGCAGCGCGCCGGGCTGACCGGCGCCGGCTTCTCCGAGATCGATCTCCCGGACGTCCAGGTGACCCGCCTGCTGAAGCTCCCGACCGACGCCGCCGGCTCGGACGCCTCCGCCGAGGTCATCTCCCTGCACCGCACCGCCGACCCCACCGGACTCGCCCCGACAGGCACGGAGGCGGGCCTGCACCGCACCTTCTCGACCTCGACGGCGGGATCGTACGAGGTGAAGGCGAGCGCGGTCGCGATCACGGGCGAGGATCTCGACAAGCTGCTCTACGACGTCGCGCCCGAGCAGCAGAGCCGCATCACCGCGACGGCGGACTCGACGACGCGGCTCGGCCCCGGTCTGTCGGCGCGCAGTCTCACCGACGGCAACCTGACCACGGCGTGGATCGCCGGCGACAACCCGACCATCCACCTGAGCTGGCCCGACAAGCAGCCCGTCTCGTCCATCGTGCTGGCCCCGGCGGGCGGGCTGTCGACCCGCCCGACGAAGATCGACATCCGCACCCCGGACGGGGACACCGTCGCCGGGGTCGACGAGAACGGCTGGGCCCGCTTCGAGCCGATCACCACCGACCGCCTCGACATCACCGTCACCGAGACGGCTCCGCTGACCGTCCACAACCCGGTCGCGGGCGCCGACCTGCAACTGCCGGTCGGCCTGACCGAGGCGTACATCCCCGCCCTCGACCAGTACCGCAGCCCGCAGCCCCCCGACACCCAGGAGTTCTCCCTCCCCTGCGGGAGGGGACCGGTGCTCGCGGTCGACGGAAAGCTGTACGAGACGAGCGCGCAGGGGACGGTACGGGATCTGACGGAGCGGCGCGAGATCGATCTGACGCTCTGCCAGGATGGTCGTACAGCAACGGCGTTGGACCTCGGCTCCGGCTCGCACCGGGTCGAGGCGGGCGACGCCGGGCCGCTCTCCGTCACGGACGTGACCCTCACCCGCGGCACGGTCACGGCGGCCGCCGGTGCCGGGCGTGAGCTGCGGATCGTGGACTGGCTGGGCGACCGCCGCGAGGTGACGGTCGGCTCGGGCGCCGCCTCGTACCTGACCACGTACGAGAACTACAACGACGGCTGGCAGGCCACCCTGGGCGGCAAGAAACTGTCGCCGGTACGGCTCGACGGCTGGCAGCAGGGCTGGCGGATCCCGTCGGGCGCGGGCGGCACGGTCACACTGTCGTACGAGCCCTCCACGACGTACGAGGCCGGGCTGATCGGCGGCGGGGTCGGCGTGGCGGCTCTCGCGGGCCTCGCGCTGTGGCGCCGCCGCGAGCCCGACCCCGACGCGTCGCAGCCGGTGCCGGCGGTGCCGGGGCCCGGGCTGTGGCTCGGCACGGTGGCGCTCACGCTGGTGGCGGTGGTGATCTGCGGGTTCTTCGCCCTGCTGGTCCCGGCGCTGGCCCTGCTCGCCTGGAAACGGCACGCCCTGCTCGTACCGCTCGCGTTCCTCGCGCTCGCGGGGGCGGGGATCGTCGCGGCCACGGGTAACGGGTCGGCGCCGGCCTCGGGCGAGGGGGCGTTCGGGCCCGCGGCTCAACTGCTGGCGTTGATCGGCCTGTTCGCGGCGCTGGTGAGTGTCGGGGAGGCGCCGTCCGGACAGGGCGCCGCACACCCCGGCGCCCGGGGCTCCGGCCCGGGGACCTCCGAAGCGCCACTCCCCTTCCCACAGGCCCCGCCGGGACCGCTGCCGCGCCGGGTGCGAGGGGAGAACGGCGGGCCGGGGTCCCTCGAGGAGGAGCCGGGCGCCGAGTCCGGACGCGGCGCGCGAACCACCGGGGCCGAACCCACCGCACAGGCCCCGGGGACCGGACCCGCCTCCAGCACCACCATCTCCGCGCGCGGCCCTGGCTCCCCGCCACCCGAGGTCGCCGCCGACCCGCCGACCGCCCGTATCGCCTTCCGCAAGCCGAGGTTCCGGGCGACACCGCCGGGGGCCACGGGGAACCCGGCCGGCGCGGACACAGGGAAAGGCGAGGGCACAGGAAGGGGCGACGACGCAGGAAGGGGCGAGGACACAGGGAAGGGCGAGGACACAAGGAAGGGTGAGGGCACAGGGAAGGGTGAGGGCACAGGGAAGGGCGAAGCCACATGACCGCCATCGAGCACCCGGCACGGGACGCGGGCGACGGACCGCCAGTGCCCCGGCCCCCCGCCCGCGTCCCGTTCCCCGTCGTCGACGAAGTCGCCCGGCACTGCCTCCAGGAGGAGGAGCCCGAGACCGTCCACATCGAGGTCCACCTCCCCGGCCGCCTGGACCCCGCCCGCCTCACCGCGGCCTTCACCGAGGCCCTGCACCGCCACCCCCGCGTCCTGATGCGTGAGGCCGCGCGCCCCTGGTACCGGCGCCGCTACGAGTGGGAACTCACCCCCGACCCGGACGTGCCGGTCGTGTCCTTCCCGCCCCCGGACCGGGACGCCCTCCAGCACGCGCGGACCAGAGCCCTGGTGAACGCCCCGTCGCTGTCCGCCTCGCCTCCCATCCGACTGGAGATGGTCGAGGGCGCGGGCCCGCCGGTGGGCAGCGCGGCGACGGACTCGGTGGGGGTGCGTACGACCGGGACCGGCACGTCGACCCCGAGCCGCGCACCCCACCCGCACACCCACCTCGGCACCGTCCTCTTCCTCACCGTCAACCACACCGCCCTCGACGGCCCCGCCTGCCTCCGCATCCTCGCCACCGCCGCGGAGCTGTACGGCGGCGAGGACAACTCCCCGGCCGCACCACCCCTGCGTACGCCCTCCCCGGCGCCCGCGACCGGACCGGTCGACACCCCCTCCACGTGGACCCCGCCCGCCCGAGTCGCCCACGGCACCCCCGAACCCTCCCCGGGCAACGGCCTGCTCGTCACCGAGTTCGCCGTCCCGCGCCGCCCCCAGGGCTCCCCGTACACCGTGAACGACCAGCTCATGGTCACGACGGCGCTCATGATCGCCCACTGGAACCGGGAACACGGCGCCCGCCCGCGCCGCCCCCTGCGCATCACGATGCCGGTCGACGACCGCCCCCGGGGTACGGACATGCCCATCGGCAATGGGACGCGGCTCGTCGAAGTCCCCTTCACCCCGAAGGAGTTGGACCAGGACCGGCTGGGCGAGCTGTTGCGCCGTACGGCGGACCGCACCCGCGCGCTCAAGTCGCTCCCGCGCCCCCAACTCGGCCACGGGGCGGCCGTCCTGACCGCCCCCGTGGTCCCCGTCGCCTGGCGCGCCGCCCTCACCCGGGGACTGCGCCGCGCGGCCGCGCCCTGGACGTCCACCACACTGCTGAGCAACATCGGCCGCATCCCGTACGCGCTGGACTTCGGCGGGGAGGCGGGCCGCGCGCACGCGGTGTGGTTCTCGGCGCCCGCCCGTATGCCCCGCGGTCTGACCGTGACGACCGCGTCCACCGCGGGCCGCCTGCACGTCGCCCTGCGCTGGTCGCGCACCCTGCTCAGCCACGGCGACGGCGCCCACCTCCGCGACCTCTTCGAGCACTATCTGCACAGGACGCAGGAGGACCCCGGATGACGACAACGACCCCCGCCCGCACGGAACTTCGTGACTTCTACGAGGATCCGGCCGTCCCCGTCGCCTCCGGCACCCCGCGCAGCCTGCGCCAGGCCCGGATGCTGGCCGCCGCGCTCGGCCCCGCCACGGACGGCGCCCGGACCGTCCTGGACATCGGCTGCGGCGACGGCACCGCGGCCGCCACCGCCGCGCCCCTCCTCGTCGGCCACCGTCTCGTCGGCGTCGACTGGTCGCAGGACGCCCTCCGACGCGCCCATGCCCGGCTGCCGTACACGATCCGCGGCGAACTCACCGACGGCGGACTGCCGTTCGCGTCCGCCCACGCCGACGCGGTCCTGTTCAGCGAGGTGATCGAACACCTCGTGGACCCGGACGGCGCCCTCGACGAGATCCGCCGGGTCCTGCGCCCCGGAGGCCACTTGATGCTCTCCACGCCGAACCTCGCCGCCTGGTACAACCGCGCCCTGCTGCTCGCCGGCGTCCAGCCCGTCTTCTCCGAGGTGAGCCTGCGCGCGATCCACGGGCGCCCGGGCAGGGAGGTCGTGGGCCATCTGCGGCTCTACACCGCCCGTGCGCTACGGGAGTTCGTGTCGGCGGCGGGCTTCGAGATCGTAGAACTGCGCGGGGCGCCCTTCCACGGCGTACCGCGCCCGCTGCGCCCCCTGGACCGGCTGGCCTGCGCGGTCCCGTCGACGGCCTCCATACTCCTGCTGCACGCCCGAAGGACGTAGCCCATGTGGTGGGGAGTGGCCGCGGCCCTGCTGGCGAACGTCCTGTACAGCACCGGATTCGTCCTGGAGAAGCGCGCGCTCGCCGCTCTCCCCGTGGTGGACATCCGCCGCCCCGCCCACCTGCTGCGGCTCGTCCTGGGCAGCCCCCTGTGGATCGGCGGCTCGCTCGCCCTCGCCGCCGGGTTCGGCGCCCAGCTCGCCGTCTACCGCACCCTGCCGATCGCCGCCGCCCAGGGCATCTTCGTCTCCGGACTCGTCCTGCTGGTACTGCTCTCCTCCCAGCTGCTCGGTGAGGAGACGACCGGCCGCGAGCGGTATGCGCTCGGCGCGATCCTCCTCGCCCTGCTGATGGTGGTCCTCTCCCTGAGCGAGGGCTCGGACACCGTCGGCCGCGGCGCGCCCGCCCCGCTCGTCCTCACGGTCTGCCTGCCGACGCTGGCGACGGGCGTGTGGCTGTACCGGGCCGCCGAGCGCCGCGCGCGACACCGGCACCGGATGCCGACGACGGGGGTCGAATACGGCGTGGCGGTGGGCCTGTTGTACGGGGTGAGCTCGCTGGCCATCAAAGGCGTGTCGAGCTATCTGACGACAACCGACCTGGCGGGGGCGGTCGTTGCCGTCCTCCGCTCCCCGTACCCCTATCTCCTCCTCTTCACCGGCGCGTTCGGCCTGGTCATGTCGCAGGCGGCGTTGCAACGCTGCCGGGCCTCGCTGATCGTGCCGGTCTGTACGACAGTGACGTGTCTGTTCACAGCGGTGCTCGGCACGCTCGCGTTCGGTGAGGCGCTGCCGCAGGATCCGGTGCGGCTGGCGCTGCGCCTGGCGGGCACCGCCCTCGCGGTGTCCGTACTGCTCGCCATGCCCAAGCACGACACGGCACCCCAACCCCCCATCGCGGCCAAGGAGTTGACGCCCCCATGAACCCCGACGACCCACTGCTCAAGATCCTGGCCTGTCCCCTGGACAAAGGCCCGTTGCACCTGCTGGTCCCGGACGATGCCCCGAGTTCCGAGGAGGCGCTCTACAACCCGCGCCTGCACCGCCGCTACCCGATCGTCGACGGCATTCCGCAGCTGCTGCCGTCCTCCGGGGAGCAGGTCACGGAGGACGAACACGAGGAACTCCTCAAGCGGATGGCCCCATGACCGGCCGCGCGAGGAGAACCCTGGCCGCCCGCCTCGCCCCCTTCCTCCCCACCCGCCTGGTCGCCGCCACCGCCCGGCTCGTCTACCCGCGCTTCGAACCCGAGCTGGCCCGCCTCGCCGAACTCTGCCCGCCCGGCTGCGGCACGGCCGTGGACGTGGGCGGCTGGTACGGCCCCTGGACGCACCGTCTGTCGCGCCGGGCCCACCGCGTGGTGACCATCGAACCGGTCCCCCACCTGGCCGGGCTCCTCGCCTCCGGCACCCCCGCGAACGTCCGCGTGGTCCGCGCCGCCGCCTCCGACCAGCCGGGCACGGCCCGCCTCTGGCTGCCGCCGGGCGACGCGGGCGACCGGGGCGTCTCGTCCCTGGTCCGCCGGGACATCCACGCCCGCGCCCTCGAAGTCCCCTGCGTGACCCTCGACGGCCTGAACCTCCGCGACGTCGGCTTCATCAAGATCGACGTGGACGGCAACGAGCTGGCGGTCCTGCGCGGCGCGGACGCCTTGCTGGCCCGCGACCGCCCCGCCCTCTTCATCGAACTGGAGTCCCGCATCCAGCCGATCGCCCCCGTGATCACGTACCTCTCGGAGCGCGGCTACACCGGCTGGGTCCTCCCCAGCACCAGCTGGCTCCCGCTCGCGTCCTTCCCCCTGGAGGCCCACCAGGCCCGCACGTCCCACGTGGTCGCGCAGGGTCTACTACGCCGGGTCCTCCCCCCCGCCCGGCCTCCGCTACGTGAACTCGGTCCTCTTCCTGCCGGACGGCCGCCGCCCGGGCGCCCACCCGATACGCGAGCATGGACCCCATGCCCGCCAAGCGACCCGCTAGCCCCTTCACCCCGCTCGACTTCCAACTCGTCCTGCTGCGCCGCATGGCCGACCACAACCCGGACCTGGTCGAGGACGCCCGCCACGAGCTGGGCGTCTCCATCGCCGAGATGCGCGAGGCCAACCGCCGCTGGCAGGCGATGCTGCACGCCCCGCGCTCCCGCGCCGCGACCTCCCGCTATCGCTCGATCCTCGGCCCTCCGGAGTCGGTCACCCCCCGCCAGATCGGCGACCTCGCCTGCGAGGCCCACCTCTGGCCCGTTCCCCTCTGGCCGGACCTCCGCTTCGAGGTCCTCGTCGCCCCGAACGGCGTGGCCTGGAACGAGTGGCTGGTCCGCGCCCCAGACGCCGAAGGCCCCGTCCTGAAGACCCTGGACGACCTCCGCCCCTGGTCCTGCACGGTCGACGAGGTCGCCCACGCCTTCGCCCCCGCCCGCCCCCTGGAGGGCACCGCCCCGACCCGCTGGGGCCTGGCGTTCACGGCCCCGGACGAGTCGGGGGTACGGCGGGAGTGCGCGGCGGAGTTCACCTGGGGGCTGTTGCAGCGGGTCAGTCCCACCAGTTGAACAGCAGGTCGCTGAGCACCTCCGGGTGCCAGTAACGGATCTGGGCGAGCTCCGCTGTCGACAGCTCGCTCAGGTCCACCCGGGTCATCGGCGTACTCAGTTCCTCGACCGGCAGTATCCGCAGGCCCGCGGCCTCGAACCCGCCCGCCCACGACGGCGGGTCCACGAAGCCCGACACCGGCTTGCCCGGCATCGGGGGCGTCTCGATGAAGGCGGCGACCGGCAGGTGAGCGTGACACAGCACTATGTGTGACACAGGGCCTTGGGCGATCGTGACCGAGTGAAAGGTGTGCGCCTCGGCGGAGACCAGTTCCCCGACCCGGGCCCGGCTCCCTCGTGCGGCTTCGGCGCAGGCACGCCGAAAGGACGCCACATCCGTGGTCGGAAGTGGCTCGTCATCACGGCCCCAGAACCCAGTGGCTCCCGGGCAGGTCGTATCACCGCAGTCCCTACCGCTCGTCCGCTGCCCGCAGGATCGCCTCGACGACACTCGGTACCGACTCCGGGTGCAGCCACAGGAAGAGATTCGGCTCGACGAGCTCGAGTTCCATGACGCAGGGCTCCCCGTCGTCGCCGTCGACGAGATCGACGCGGGCGTAGAGCAACTCCGGTGCGTCGGGGCCCTGGGGTACGGATGCCAACGCCTTGTTCGCCACCGAGAGTTCGGCCGGAGTCGGCTCCCACACCTCCAGCCGGGGATGCGCAACCTTGTCCGCGTCGTACGCCGTCCCGGGCGCGAGCACGGCGCCCTTGCGACTGGCGTGCAGGAGACGTCCGCCGAAGAACTGCAGTGCGCGCTCCCCGGCGGTGTCGATGTTCGTCAGATAGGGCTGGACCATCGCGGTCAGCCCCTCCTCATGCATGCGCGCGAGCTGCCGTACGGCGGTCTCCCGCTCCTCGGGCGTGTAGCGGGCGGCGAACCGCGCACCCGCGCCCGACGTGGGTTTCACGACGAACTCGTGGCCGTCGGGAAGATCGGCGAGACTCGCGGGGTCACCCGGCGCGAGATACCTGGTCGGTACGGTCGGCACCCCGGCCTCCGCCAGCTCCCCGATGTAACGCTTGTCGGTGTTCCACCGCACCACCGCCGCCGGATTCGCCAGCCGCGTGACCTTCCCGCACCGCTCGGCCCACGCCACGAACTCCGCCACCCGCCAGCTGTAGTCCCAGGTCGACCGGATCACGACGAGGTCGAACGCCCCCCAGTCGACCTCCGGGTCGTCCCAGAACTCGACCGAGGCCGCCGCCCCGGCCTCCTCCAGTGCCGCCTTCAGCACGGGCAGATCCCGGTCCGCGCTGACCTCGCCCTCCTCCGGACGGTAGGTGGCAAGTGCGACTCGGGCACGGGCGGCTGTGCGGGCCACGGCGGACTCCATCCTCGTAACGGCTGATGCCCGGCGAGGCTAACAATCGCCGCTTCAACCGTTGACGGTCGGCCCGTCGGCCGCCTTCCACTCCTCGTGGGTGAGGGGTGGCTCGGTGAGCTGGGGCTTGAGGGGGCCGCGTACGGCGGCGAGGAGGACGCCGGGGGTGAGGAGGACGTGGGCGCCGCGTTGGAGGGAGGAGACGTCGGTGAAGCGGCGGGCGATGCGGCCGTTGCCGGTGGCGGTGTAGAGGAGACGGTCGACGTATCCGGCGAGGATGCGGTCCCGGAGGGTGGGGCCGGTCTTCGTCGCCCCGGGGTAGAAGACGTCCTGGCCGGTGGCGAGGTCCCAGGCTGCGTCGACCGGGCGGGCCGCCGCCTTCTGGACGGCGCGGGCCAGCCCGGGGGTGCCCCAGCCCCGGCGGCGGATCGTGGCGCGCAGCGCCAGCGCGCTCTGGGCCGCGACCGACATGCCGTGGCCGTAGACCGGGTTGTACGCGGCGAGCGCGTCGCCGAGGACGACGAAGCCGTCGGGCCAGCGTCGGGCGCGCTCGTAGTAGTGGCGGCGGTTCGCGGTGGTCCGGGTGAGGGCCACACCGGTCAGCGGTTCGGCGTGGGCGATGAGCTCGCCGATGACAGGGTGGCGCAGCTCCTCGAGGGCGAAGCGGTGGAAGTGCGTCTCGTCGGCGGTGGGCTCGCCGCCGCGGGTGCCCGACAGGGTGACCAGCCAGCGGCCGTCCTCGATGGGCACCAGGACGCCCCCCTTGCCTGGCTTTCCGTCGCGCGGGACCGGCTGCACGTTGATGACGGGGAAGCCGTGCCGCGCCTTCTCGGGGGCGCGATAGAGCCGACTGGCGTACGCGAGGCCTGAGTTGACCTCCCGTTGTCCGGGGGCCGGGAGGCCCAGGGCCGTCAGCCACTCCGGGGTGCGGGAGGCGCGTCCGGTGGCGTCGACGACCAGGTCGGCCGGGAGGGTGCGCTCGGCGTCGTCGTGGCTGCGGACGCGGACGCCGGTGACGGCGGTGGCACTGCCGGCGAGGCCGAGCGCCTCGGCGCGTTCGACAAGCTTGATCCGGTCGTCTTCGAGGACCTTCGCCCGGAGGGTCGCGTCGAGCAGATCGCGGCTGCTGAGGATCATGAAGTGGGACTCGGTCCAGCGGCGGAACCAGCCCTGGGACGAGAGTGCCACCATGTCCGTCGGCACCGGCAGGCGGTGCGCTCCGGCCGCGGCGAGCAGTTCGGTGACGCCCGGCACGAGTTCCTCGACCGCCTGTACGCCGCCGGACCACAGCGTGTGCACGTGCTGGGCCTGGGGCAGGTTCTTGCGCCGCTCGGGTCCGTCGGGCAGGACGTCGCGCTCGACGATCGTGACGACGTCCGCGAACTCGGCCAGGGCGCGGGCCGCGAGCATGCCGGCCAGGCTGCCGCCGAGGACGACGGCGGATCTCAGGGGCCGGGCGGGGACACTCGTGGGGCTGGGGCTGGCACTCATGGGGCTGGCACGCTCTCTGCTGCGGCGGCCGCTGCGTCGCGGACCGCCCTGATGTCGTCGGTGTGGCGGAGGGTTCGGGACACGGCCTCGATGTCCGCCAGCAGGCTCTCCGTGTCCGGACTGTTGAGGGGAGCGGTGATGTCCCCCTCCCGGGTTCGTTTCCTGGTCTCGATGGCATCCTTGATCGTCACGACGTGGGCGAGCGACCGGGCCCGGCCCGCCTCGAATCCCAGGCCATCGGCCGCGTCGTACGCCCTGCGCCACAGGTCCTCGTCGATGAACCGGGCGAGATGGAGCAGCGCGTCGCGGATGAACGTCTCGCGGCGCGTCAGCCGCAGCTCGGGGGTGGCCCGGAGCTTGAGCGGGATACGGCCGCCGGTGACGGTCCGGGTCAGCCGGTACAGGGGGCGCAGGTGCCAGTGGGAGAGCCGGGTGCGCGCACGGCGGTGCAGGTACTGGCCGGCGTGCGGCAGGATGAAGCCGACCGCGATCAGGATGGCGGAGACGGCGGCGACCGGCGGGGCCAGGCCGGTGCTCAGCCAGTCCAGGTCGTGGCCGGTCCAGCGGGCGACGACCGCCGCGATCTTCGCGCTGTCGTAGATCAGGTTCATCGCGTAGCCGACGCCCAGGGACTTCAGACCGCTGCGCAGCCATACGTCGAGTCCGTCGGTGCGGATCCAGTTCCAGATCAGCTTGGACGTGATCACACAGGCCACGGTGTGCGCGAGCAGATAGAGCACGATCTCTTCGCGCATGAAAGCGGTGCGGGCGTAGTACGTGTCGAGGTCCCGCACCCGTTCGACGTCCGCGTCGGCGAGCGCGAACAGCACCCACAGGGCGACGATCACGCCCGCGTAGACGGTGACCACCCAGCGGGTGGCGCGGCGGGTGGTGCGCGAACGGTCGGAGATGCCGTTGCGCCAGGCGGTGATCAGCAGCAGACAGGACCCGCAGAACGCGGTGATGAGGCTGTAGACCAGGGGCGCCGCGATGTTCGGTACGCCGGTGACGCGGTTGGTCCAGGCGATGGTCTGCGGCGCCGCGAAGACGAAGACCGCGCAGGCGAGGACGAGGAGGCCGCCGACGGCTCGGAGGAGCGGGTCCTTCCAGAGCTTGACGATGCTGGGCAGTTTGATCGCCAGGGCGGCGGTGAGGACCGCCGTCGGGATCCAGAACGAGATGTAGAACCCGGCGAAGAAGCGGGAAGGATTCATCGCCGGTCAGTCCTGGGGTCCGCGGTAGCCCAGGGCGGCCTGGATGGCCCGTCCGACCGGGTCGACCGGTCCCTGGGTACGGGACCCGGTCACCCAGGACCGGAACACACTCGCGAGATGGAGGCCGAAGTCCTCCGCCTCGGCCTCGTCGGCCTCATGGGAACCGTTGCGGGCGGCGACGGTGAGCGCGATCTCCTGCCAGCCGGGGTCGTCGGAGAGGGCGCGTGCGGCGGCCGCGCCGGCGAAGTGGTGGTGCGAGTGCGAGTGCCCCGCTGCCATGTGCCACAACTCATGGCCGAGGATGACGAGTTGCTGCACGGTCTCGGCGCGCTCCTCGACGACGACGAGGTCGAAGTCGTGGAACTCCATCCACAGGCCGGTGACCTCGATCTCGTCGGGGAAGCGCTCGAAGCGCAGCTGAATGGGCCGCCCGTCGCGGCGGGCACTCATCTCCTGGCACAGCGCCTGGGCCAGCTCCCGTACGTCGACCGGAGCGTCGAGCCTCTTCCGCAACGTGCGGGCGAGCTCCACGGCGAGGCCGCGCATCTCGGAGTCGGCCTGGCGGGAGAACAACGCGGCCGTACGGGCCCACACCCGGCCGGCACGCTGCGCCGCTCCCCTCCCCCTCCTCATCGTTCCGTCTCCTCGCCGCTCAGCAGGCCTTCGAGCATGAGGGCGAGCGCTTCCTGCTTGCGGGGAGTCAGCCGCCTGCCCCGCAGGGCGAGCGTGACGACACCGTGCTTGATCGTGAACCTGAGCAGCGGCCCGTCCTCCACCCCGCCTTCCAGCTCCCTCAGAACGCGCTGCAGCGCCCCGTTCAGGACGACGGGGGCCGGGTCGGTGAAGAACTTCGTGCCCTGTTCGATGTGGAAGAACTCCGCGAGCCGGGTGAGGTCCGGCACGTTCGGCATCTTGTCGCCGCTGAGGAGGCTACGGGCCCACTTGTCGCTGATCCCGAGCCCGGAGGCGACATCCCGGCAGACATCCGCGGGCCGCCTCCCGCTCTCGGCGAGATACGCCTCGTACAGCGCGCGCACCCGCCCCCGGATCCGGTCGCCGACCCCTTCCTCACGAGCCGACCCGCCTTCGAGCAGGCCCCGGACGTCGTCCTGCGCGAGAGCCGTCGCCCGCGACAGCGCTGCCACGTCGAGGACTTCGCCGCGCTCGAGGCCCTTCTCGGCGATCTGCGTGTCGAGTCGCGCGAGTGTCTCGTGAAGCGGAGGCAGGGACGACTCACTCACCAAGAACCCACTCACCAAGGCACTCCCGGTAGTTGACTCGTCACATTCTCGCCCCGTGGGCCGAGACTACGGGCCGGGGCCGACCCGCGCCACGTTTTCCGAACGATCGTTCCCGGTTCAAGAACGATCGTTGACGGCACGGGGCGGGCGCGGCCACCACACCAGGCCGGAAACGGGACCGCCCGCTTCCGGAGCGTCCTCGTGTGATGTGCCTCCCGCTTCCGTCGATCGATCCCGTGTTCCGGCGGGTTTCCATGGCCCTGGTGTAGGAACGGTTCTGTCTGTCACCCGCAGAACGTCCCTACGGGCGCCCACCGGCGTCCCCACCGGCAAGGAGTACCCCACGTGTCCTCCCTCTTCCCGGCCCTGGTCAGTGCTTCGACCGCGGCGCGGCCCGCCCTGCGCTTCGGCGACCGGTCCCTGACGTACGCGCAGCTCGCCGCCTCGGCGGGTGAGCTGGCCGCGCGGCTCGACGGGCGGGGGAGGGTCGCGGTGTGGGCGACGCCGTCCCTGGAGACGGCCGTCGGAGTGGTGGCCGCGCTGCTCGCCGGGGTGCCGGCCGTGCCGCTCAACCCCAAGTCGGGGGAGGCCGAGCTGGGGCACATCCTGTCGGACAGCGCGCCGTCGCTGGTGCTGGCCGGGGCTGGGGACACACTCCCGGGCCCGCTGGGTGAGTCGGAGCGGATCGATGTGGCGGTGGACGCCACCGGCCCGGTACCGCCGGAGGTGCACGCCGAACTCGACCCCTCCTCCCCCGCCCTCATCGTCTACACCTCCGGCACCACCGGCCCGCCCAAGGGCGCCGTCATCCCGCGGCGCGCGATCGCCTCCACCCTGGACGCGCTGGCCGACGCCTGGCAGTGGACCGGCGACGACGTGCTCGTGCACGGGCTGCCGCTCTTCCATGTGCACGGGCTGATCCTGGGTGTGCTCGGACCGTTGCGACGGGGCGGGTCGGTGCGGCATCTGGGGCGGTTCAGCGCGGAGGGCGTGGCGCGGGAGCTGGGCGAGGGGGCGACGATGCTGTTCGGGGTGCCGACGATGTACCACCGGCTCGCCGAGTCGCTGGCTCAGGACGCGGAGCTGGCCAAGTCGCTCGGCCGGGCGCGGCTGCTCGTGTCCGGCTCCGCCGCGCTGCCCGTGCACGACCATGAGCGGATCACGGCCGCGACCGGACGCCGGGTCGTCGAGCGGTACGGCATGACGGAGACCCTCATGAATACGAGTGTGAGGGTGGACGCTCAGGCGCGGCCCGGGACCGTCGGCGTACCGCTGCCCGGCGTCGAGCTGCGGCTCGTCGAGGAGGACGGGACGACGCTCGCCTCGTACGACTCCGACGGCACCCCCACCGGTGGACGCGACGCCGACGGCAATCCCACGGTGCCGTACGACGGTGAGACGGTCGGTGAGATCCAGGTGCGCGGGCCGAACCTCTTCACCGAGTACCTGAACCGGCCCGACGCGACCGCCGCCGCGTTCACCGGGGACGGCTGGTTCCGCACGGGCGACATGGCGGTGCGCGACGCGGACGGCTCCGTACGCATCGTGGGCCGCAAGGCCACCGACCTGATCAAGAGCGGTGGTTACAAGATCGGCGCCGGTGAGATCGAGAACGCGCTGCTCGAACACCCCGCCGTGCGCGAGGCCGCCGTCACCGGTGAGCCGGACGACGACCTGGGCGAGCGGATCGTGGCCTGGGTGGTGCCGGTGGAGCCCGCGGGACCCGGCCTCGACCGCGAACTCTCCGACCACGTGGCCCGCCGTCTCGCCCCGCACAAGCGCCCACGTACCGTGCACTTCCTCACGTCCCTGCCCCGCAACGACATGGGCAAGATCCTTAAGCGAGCCCTCCAGAATGACTGAGCGCTTCTCGGCCCGCGAGGCCATCGCCCTCGCCTGCGACGAGTTCACCGAACTCCCCGTACCCATACGGCACTTCGCGCCCGACGGCCCGCTGTCCTGGCAGGGTTACGACGACTCGCGCGCCCGCGCCGTCGCCCGCACCGGCGAGGACGAGTCGGTCGTCTGCGGCAGCGCGGTCATCGGCTCCACCCGCGCCGTGCTGATCGCCTTCGAGTTCGGCTTCCTCGGCGGCTCGCTGGGCGAGCGCACCGGCGACCGGCTGGAAGCGGCGTACACCTACGCCCGGGAGCACCGGCTGCCGGTCGTCTCGCTCGTCGCGACGGGGGGCAGCCGGATGCAGGAGGGCATGCTCGCCCTCACCCAACTCCAGCGTGTGGCACGGCAGTCGGCGCTCACCCGTGAGGCGGGGCTGGCACAGATCGCCGTGCTGCGGGATCCGACGACGGGCGGCGGCTGGGCCACGCTGGGCGCGGGTTCCGACGTGACGTTGGCGCTGTCCGGCGCTCAGGTCGGCTTCGCGGGCTCCCGGGTCCGGCCGCCCGATGCGGACCCGGCGGCGTACACGGCCGAGGCCCAGGTGGCGGCCGGCGCGGTGGACGCCGTAGTGCAGGAGGATCATTTGAGCGAGACGATGACACTTTGGCTCGAACTGCTCACGCCTTCGTCGACCCCGCCCCACCCCCCGGCCGCGGCTCCCCCGTTCGCCCTCGGCGCCCCCGACCTCCCCGGCACCGGCTGGGACGCCGTGCGGCGTGCCCGCTCGCCCGAACACCCCCGCGCCGCCGCCTACTTGGACGCGTACTTCACGCGACGTGCGGCGATCAGCGGTGACCGTTGCGGCGGTACCGACGACGGCATGCTGTGCGGTTTCGGCTTCGCGCACGACGGGCGGACCGTCGCGTACGCGGCGCAGTGCGGGACCGCGACCCGCCCCGCCGGATATCGCACCGCGGCCCGGCTGATCCGGCTCGCCGGCCGGCTCGGCATCCCCGTTCTCACGCTGGTGGACACCCCGGGCGCCGCGAACGACGCGGACGCCGAGCGAGGAGGCGCGGGCTCCGCGATCGCGGACCTGTTCGCCGCGGTGGCCACCGCCCGTACGCCCGTCACCACGCTGGTGATCGGCGAGGGCGGCTCGGGCGGCGCCCTCGCACTGGCCGCACCCGGCAACACCTGGGCCACGCCGGACAGCTACTTCTCCGTCATCGCGCCGGAGCTCGCGGCCGCGATCCTCAAGCGCCCCACGAGTGAGGTGCGGGCCACGGCGGACCAGCTCCGCATCCGGCCCCAGGATCTGGTGGACCTGGGCGTCATCCGGGGCATCGTGAGCGCGTAGGCGTGCGTCGGCTCCCCTCTCCCAAGGGGAGCCGACGCCGCCTGCTCGGAAGGGGCGGCTACCGCACGCCCACCGCCCGGATGATCTCCTGGCTCACCGAACCGCCCCGGTCGTCGGTCGCCGACGCCCGCAGCGAGATGAACTCCGCGTCACGCGGCACGCTCAGCGTCCCCTTCCAGGACGCCTTGCCGCCCGAGAGCGGGACCGCCTGCCATGTCGTCCCGTCGTCGTACGACACCTCCAGCTTGCCGCCGCCGATGGTTCCGGTGTCCGGCGCGCCCTTCACGTACTCGGCGTAGATCCCCATCGACACCCGGCTGCCGCCGCGTACATCGCCCGCGAGGTCGGTGTCGACGTCGTAGCCGAGGTTGAGGAGCGGCAGGTAGGTGTAGTGGTCCGCGGGGGTTGCCGCCGACTTGAAGGTCCACTCGGAGTGGCCCTTCGTGGACAGTTTCCAGCGGTCGGGGTCGAGGGTGGTGTCCGTGGCGACCTTGTAGGTGTGCTCGTCGGCGGGCGCGGCCCTGACATAGGCGGCCGAGCTCTTGCGCCGGTCCACCCGGACGCCGTCCTGGTACACCTCCGTGTACTGGGTCATTCCGTTGTCGGTGCTCCACACGTCGCCGAAGCCTGTGTGGTCGGGCCCGGAGTCTCCCCATCCAGGGGTGTTGAACTGCATCTGGTTGCCCGCGCGTTCCTGACCCCAGCCGAGGCCGGTGCCGAGCCACGGGTGCCAGACGGGCTTGAACCAGTTGAGCGTCGGATGCGTGCCTCCCTTGTACTGGACCAGGCCGCTGCGCTCCTCCAGCACGCCGGGCCCGGAGCTCACGGACTCGTGCCACAACTGTCCGGCGCCCGTGGAGACGTAATCGGTCCGCTCGACCGGGTAGTCGATTTTCTGCTGGAAGCCGATGCCGATGGAGAAGGTGTCGGTGATCGAGTACCGGAACTCGCCACCCGCGACGGGCTTCACGGCGTGGAACTTGGCATCCACAGCGGCGAGTTCGTTCTTGCCCGGCTTGTAGGTCAGATCGCCGTGCGGGACGGATCCCTTGTGACCCTGCGAAAGGTCGTACACATAGGGCGTGTTGAGCGTTCCGGTCATGTCCACTCGCCCGGCCGCCCGCAGCCTGGCCGCGTCCGCCGCGTTCACCGTGGCGATCTGAATCGGCTGGTCCGCGCCGTCGCCCTTACCCCACCAGGCGTTGAGCCGTCCCGCGGTGTCGTCAGTCACGAACAGGGCCTTGGCGCCCGCGGCCTGGGCGGCCTCGGCGAGCGCGGCGGGTTCGACGCCGTCGGCGAGCCGCGCCAGTACCGCCTTGCCCTGTACGTCCTTACCGGTGAAATCCCCGTCCCCGACGTCGACGAGCGGCAGCTTGCTGTGCCCCTCGGTCAGTGTGCTGCCGGGCTGGACCACCGCCTCACCGATGCCCTTGACCTCCAGCAGCGGCTTGCCGAGTCGCCACACCGTCCGGTACTCGAAGCTGCCCTGGGTGACCTTCGGGGTCGGCGCGGCGAAGATGCTGTCGTACTTGACGGGCACCTGCACGGCTCCGAAGAGGTCAGAGCCGCCCGCGTTGCGGTCGTACTCCATGAGCAGCTGCCGGGTCTCGGTGCGCTGGTCGACCTTGGCCTTGATTTCCTGCAACTTGCTCCCGTCCAGGGTCACTTCACGATCCTGGTCGAGCGTGATCTCGGGCGCCGCGAGGAAGCCGAGCCCGAGCGAGTCCGCGCCGTGGCTGCCGTGCACGTCGAGGAAGGACGTGAGGCTGTACGTCCCCGGCTTCAGCCGGAGCTCCAGGGTGCCGGATTCGCCGACCGACGCGGTGGAGGCGTCGACGCCCTCGGCGAGCTGCTGAAGCACGAGGTAAGCCCCCGTGGGGGCACCGTCCCGGTCCTTGACGTGGACGGTGAGCGTGTACCGCTCCTCCTCCTTGACCAGCCCGAACGCGGTGTGCGCGACCGGTGTGCCGGCCACGGACGCGACGATCTGCCCCGAGGTGTTGCCCACAGGTGCCTTCGAGCCGTCGCCCGTCACCGTGGTGGAGGCGGTGCCGTGCGCGGGCACGGTCAGCGTGGAGTCGGCGAGGGTCACGACACCGTCGGCGGCGCCCTGCGCGGCAAGGCTCAGCTCGATGTCGGAGTCGGAGGAGTTGGTGTATGTCACCGTCTTGGTCACGGGCTGGTTCGCGTCGTACGGCCAGCTGTAGAAGCCGAGGTCGGCGCTGCCGGTGGCGGTGATCTTCGCGCCGATCGCGTCCGGCACGCTCACCCGTCCCGCGCCCAACTGGTACACCGAGGCGTCGAGTTGCTTGGACGTCGACATCAGCGCGTCCTTGAGCTGGGCGCCGGTCCAGTCGGGGTGCTTCTCGGCGAGCAGCGCGGCCACGCCCGCGACGTGCGGTGTCGCCATCGACGTACCGCTCATGGAGGTGTAGTAGCCGCTGCCGCTGATGAGCTGGGAGCGGGCGGCGAGGATGGAGACGCCCGGGGCGGAGAGGTCGGGCTTGAGGGCGTTGTCGACGTAGCGCGGTCCGGCGCTGGTGAAGTAGGCGGCCTTGTCGGCGGAGTCCACCGCGCCGACGGTCAGCGCGGAGTCGGCGGCGCCGGGCGAGCCGATGGAGGAGGCGGCCCCGGTGTTGCCCGCGGCGATGACGAAGAGGGCCCCGGTCTCCTTGGACAGCGTGTTGACCGCCTCGGCCATGGGATCGGTGCCGTCGCTGGCCTCGCTCGAGCCGAGGCTCATGGAGATCACCTTGGCGTGCACATCGCGCGCGGCCCACTCCATACCGGCGATGATCTCGGAATCGCTGCCCGAGCCCGCGTCGCTGAGCACCTTGCCGACGGCGAGCGTGGCGCCGGGGGCGACGCCCTGCTCCTTGCCGTCGGAGGCGGCGCCGCTGCCGCCCACGGTCGACGTGACGTGCGTGCCGTGCCCGTGGCGGTCGGCGACCTCCTCCCCGTCGATGAAGCTCTTGGTCTGCGAGACCCGGTCGGCCAGGTCGGGGTGACTGGTGTCGACGCCGGTGTCGAGGACGGCGACCGTCACCCCCTTGCCGGTGAGCCCGGCCTCCCAGGCCTGCGGCGTACCGATCTGCGCGTTGCTCGCGGCCATGTCGGCCTTGACCTGCCCGTCGAGCCAGACCTTGCCGATCCCCTCCTGGTGGGTGACGGCCCGCCAGAACGTCCGGCCCTTGTCCGCGTCGACGGCCGCGCCGCGGATGCTCGGCAGCGCGCGCGTCTTCTCGGCTCCGCGCGGAGTGGCCGCACCGCTCCTCGTCTCGTACGCCTTCTTCTCGTACGTGACGATCAGGGGCAGTTCGTCGGTCTTCTGGTCGGTGAGCCCCTGGCTGATCAGTTCGCTCACGTCGAACAGCCGCCGGTCGAGGGTGCCCGCCCGCAGGTAGGGCAGCGCCTCGTCCGGTATGACGGTGACGGTGCCGTTCGCCACCTGGGTGCGCACGGCGCCGGTGGCCCCCTTGGGGCGCTCGACGGCGACCGTCTTCTTGCCACCGCCGAGGTCGGTGACGGTCACCTTGTCGCCGGTGACGAGGGTGACGGTGTGGGCGGCTGAGGCGGCGCGCGTCGACACCGGGGTAACGGTGCTGTTCTGCGCGCCCGCCTGCCCCATGGGCAGTACGGCGAGCACGAGCCCGGCTGACAGTAGCGCCGCCCCGCGTCTCGCTGGTCCTCTGGTCATCGGTGCCCTCTCTGTGTTGCCGACAGACCTTGGTGCTGCGATGAGTCTCAGGGGGCCTGTGTTGCAAGGAAGTTGATCCGCCCTGGCGGAAAGGCGCCCTGGCGGCTTCCCGCCAGGACACGCCAAGGCACGCCAGGACAGACGGGCGCGAGCCGCGGAAACCGGGACAGCCCCAAGCACCGTCCGTAACAATGAAGATGCTCAAGGGGCACGGATGACGGGGGTGTCATATGGACGGCCTGGTGGAGTTCAAGACCGACGACGGGGCACTGGTCGTCGTCGAGGGCATCGAGGACGGGTCCGGTTCCCGACTGGTCGCCCGCGCCGACGGTACGGTCCAGGCCGCGCGCACCTTCGAGGGCTCCCTGGAGGGCGTACGGGCCGCCGCGGAGTCCGCGCTCAGCGTGTTCCGCGACGGGAGCCTGCGCCCCGACTCGGTGGAGATCGAGTTCGGCGTCAAACTCACCGCGGAGGCCGGCGCGCTGATCGCCAAGAGCGCGGTCGAGGGCCATCTGGTGGTCAAGCTGTCCTGGTCGCCCGAGCGGTCCGAGTCGCCCGGGCGGTCCGACGGCTCCCCGGAGACCGCCGCGCGGTCATGAGCAGCACGTCCTGGCATGCGCGAATCGTCTGCGGGAGCGAGGTCGGCGCGGGCTTCCTGGTCTCCGGCCGCCGGGTCCTGACCTGCGCGCATGTCGTCCGCAGAAGCGGGGCGTCGACGGTGACGGTCTCCTTCCCGCAGGACCGGTCGCTCGGCGAGCTGACCGCCACGGTGATCGCGCGCGGCGACTGGGCCGGGGGCCACACTGACCCCGGAGACCTCGCCGTCCTCGAACTGGACCGTGAGGTGCCGCTCGCCCCGGCCGTCTTCGCCCCGCCCGGTGACGCGTACGCCGACCCGTACCCCCGGCTCATCGCATACGGCTTCCCGAGGGGCTACGACGAGGGCACGCTCGCCGAATACCGGGCCACCTCCGATCAGTTGATCGCCGACGAGTGGGTGCAGCTGGAGGCGTGGAGCGCACACGGCCAGCCGCTGGCGGCCGGGTTCAGCGGCGCGGCGGTGACCCTCGCGGACGGCAGGGTGGTCGGCATGGTCTCGGCGGCCTCGGGCGCCAAGGACGTACGCAACGGCCGGATGCTGCCCAGCCATGTCATGGCCCGCTACTGGCCGGGGCTCGGCGAGCTGATCCCCACCCCCGAGCACCGGCCGGTCTCGAAGGAACGGCTGCGCACCCTGGTGCAGCGCGCCGAGCGGGTGCGGCTCGGCTGCGACCCGAACCGGCTGTACGTCGACGCCGTGGGCCCCTTCGGCCCGCCGCTGCCGGAGGAAGGGTTCGCCTCCCTGTGGGCGGCGGCCTGGTACGTGCTGTGGGAAGTGGCGGACCCGCAGGCCGTCGCCCGGTTCGCGGACCGGCTGGCGGAGCTGCTGGACGCGCCCTCAGCACCCTCAGCACCCTCCCGTGCCCCTTCGTGGTCCCCCATCCTCATCGAGATCGACCACAGCGGGGCGGGCGGCGACCAGGTCAACGTCGTGGTGTCCGCGTACCGCGCCGGAACGCGGCGGCCGGTGGGCGCGCGTCGGCTGCCGCGTTCCGGTGTACGGGCGTACGTCCAGGAGTGCATCGACGACGCCTTCGTCCAACTGGAGCCGGATGCCGAGGAACTGATCGCCTTCGTGTTGCCCCGCGCCTGGCTCGACGAGCCGGTCGCGCACTGGGCGCGCGGCGCGGACGACGACACCCCGCTGGGCTGCGCGTACCCGCTCGTCGTGACCGACCGGACGCGCCGCCGGGGTGGCGTGCGGCATCAGCTGTCCCGTAAATGGGAGGAGTTGGAGAGACGGGCCGGCGCTCCCCTGCACCGCATCGACTGCGCGAACGACGAGAAGCCGACCAAGCTCCGTTTCCGGCTGCGGCACGAGGACGCCCAGCTGGCCGCCTTCTCCCTGCCACCCGCCCGCGCCGGACAGCGCTTCGACGTGACCCTGAACGCCCCGGTCCCGGTGCTGCTCTGGTCCCGCACGGGCTGCGCGGGCGGCCCCGGACACGACGGGAGCTGCGGCTTCCTCGACGAGGTCGACGCGTACGTCGCCGGGCTGCCACCGGTCGAACTCCCCCGCCATATCCTGGCGTTGCGCGAGGCGGTGGAGGCGTCGGACGATCCCGACCGGCACTGGGCGAAGGACGTGCAGCTCCTGTGGGACGACCCCCGCCGCTTCCCCGAACCCGCCGCCCCACTGAGCTCGCCCCTCGCCTGAAACCCGAACGTCCCTCGATCCACGGAGAACCGGAGAGCCCTCACATGCCCTTGTGGCCCGTCTACACCGGCACGAACGAGCCGCACGACGGCATCACCCAGCTGCCCTCACCCCCACCCTGGCGGGCCTTCGACGGCGGACCGGCCCTGGACACCCCGGCCGAGGGCGACGACAGCGCGGCCGCCTCCCCCGACCGCAGGCACCGCGCCCGCACCTACCAGGCCACCGAGCGCAGCGTCCAACTCGTCAACGCCGCGCTGTACTTGCGCCGCCCACTGCTGGTGACCGGCCCGCCCGGCACCGGAAAGTCGTCCCTCGCGTACGCGGTCGCCCGCGAGCTACGCCTCGGGCCGGTGCTTCGCTGGAACATCACCAGTCGCAGCACGCTGCACGACGGCCTGTACCAGTACGATCCCTTGTCGCGGCTGTACGCGGCACGCGGCACGCGCAAGACGCCGAACCCGAACGGGGAAGCGGAGTCGGGCATCGAGGACCACCTGCGGCTCGGCCCCCTCGGCACCGCCCTCCTCCCCTACGCCCGCCCTCGTGCCCTCCTCATCGACGAGATCGACAAGAGCGACCTCGATCTGCCCAACGACCTGCTGAACGTGCTGGAGGAGGGCCAGTACGAGATCCCCGAGCTGGTCCGCGCGGCACGGCACACGCCCGACGCGCTGGTGATGGTCGACGGAACCGACGAGCGCGTCCCGGTGACCCGGGGCCGGGTGCGCTGCCGCGCCTTCCCCTTCGTCGTGCTCACCAGCAACGGCGAGCGCGAGTTCCCGCCCGCCTTCCTGCGCCGCTGTGTCACCCTGCGGCTGCGCCAGCCCGAGGACGACCATCTCGCCGGGATCGTCCGCGCCCACCTGGGCGAACCCGACGACTACGCGCGCACCCTCATCACCCGCTTCCTGTCCCGGGCGTCCGGCGGCGACCTCGCCACGGACCAGCTCCTCAACGCGATCTACCTGGCCGGCGCGTCGGGGCTGGCCCCCGAGTCCCTCGACGAACTGGCGGAGGAGTTGATGCCGTACCTGAGCGAGGCACCGGAGACCGATGCGTTCTGAGCCGACCGGTGCGCGGTTGCTGGGCCGCCTGGCCGAGATCCTGGCCGAGGTGGGCGACGGCACGCGCCCGACACCGGTCGAACTGGCCGAACTGCTGTGGCTGGCGGCACAGATGGCGGACTCGGGCAGCCCCGCCACCACGCCCGGTCCCGTCCCCGAAGACGTACCGGAACCGAGAACCCCGGCCCCGCCTCCCGCCGACGAGAAGAACGAGAAGCCGGAGGTTCCCGGGAAGGAGCCAGGGGGTGTCGAGAAGAAGCCAGGGGTTGTCGAGGAAGACCCGGAACTCCCCGCCCATCCCCGCGACGACAACCGTGTCCCGCTCCACCTGCCCAGCCTCTCGGGCCCGGGGACGGGGACGCCCCGCACGTCGCTGCTGGCCCCCGCACCCCCGATGCTGCGCCGCCCGCTGGCGCTGCAACGAGCCCTGCGCCCGCTCAAACGGCACAGCGCCGCGCCCGTCGGCCACGAACTCGACGAGTCGGCGACCGCCCACCGCATCGCCCGCCTGGGTGGCGACCCGGAGTGGTGGCTGCCGGTCCTGCGCCCCGCACGGGAGCGCTGGCTGAGCCTGCGCCTGGTCCGCGACACCGGCCCCACGATGCCCGTCTGGCGCCCCCTGATCCACGAACTCCACAGCATCCTGGCCCAGTCGGGCGTCTTCCGCACGCTCACCACGCATCGCGCCCACCCCGACGGCACGGTCTCGGGCACGGGCGGCGACACCCCCGGCGACGGACGCACCGTCACCCTGCTGGTCAGCGACTGCATGGGCCCGCAGTGGTGGGCGGGCCCCGCGGGCGACCGCTGGTACGCCACGCTGCGGCGCTGGTCCCACCGGATGCCACTGGCCCTGGTCCAGCCCCTCCCGGAACGCCTGTGGGGTGATACGGCACTGTCCACGACCCCCGGCCTCCTGTCGGCCCCGTTCCCGGCGGCCCCGCTCTCGTCGCTGGCCTTCACGCCGTACGAAACCTCCGGCGAACCCGGTGCCGCCGACGCCGTTCCCCTCCCGGTCCTGGAACCGGACGCGGCCTGGCTGGCGCACTGGTCGGCACTGGTGGCGAGCCCGGGAGGCAGCCAACTCCCCGGTTCGGTGGCCCACTTGACCTCTCGCCCCGCCCCTCCGGACGCGTCCACGAACCGGAGCGACGTCACCCGGCTGCCCGCCGAGGAGCTCGTTCTCCGGTTCCGTGCGAGCGCATCCCCGGAGGCGTTCCGGCTCGCGGGACACCTCGCGGTCGGGCGTCCCGACCTGCCCGTCATGCGCCTGGTCCAGGCGGCGGTCGAGCCGCGTCCGCGCCCTCAGCACCTGGCCGAGGTCATCCTCAGCGGCATGCTCACCACCGTGCCGGGGCCCGAGGGGTCGTACGCCTTCCGGCCGGGCGTGCAGGAGTTGCTGCTGCGCAGCCTGCCGCGTACCGCCCGCGGGCGGACCTCCCGGCTACTGGCCCGGATGGGGGCGGCGATCGACGAGCGGGCGGGGGCGGCGGCCGGGGAGTTCCGGGCGAGTACGCCGACGGCGACCGGTACGGAGACGGCGGGCGGGGGCGAGCCGATCGCGACGGTGCGTCCGGAGAGCGTACGGAGGCTGCTGGGGACGGCGGCGGAGCGTACACGGGCGCCGCGCCGCACACCGGCGCTGCGCGACCGCTACCGCTTCGTCGAGCGGCTCGGGCCGAGCGGTTCCCTGTGGCGGGCCGAGGACACGGAGCTGAGGCGGGAGGTGGTGGTGCGGCTGTATCCGTCGCGGGTCGACCCGCAGGCCTTTCTGCGGGACGCACGCGCGCTGGCGGGCATCGACCACCCGAACGTGGTGAAGGTCCACGACTACGGCGTCGAGGACGAGAATCCGTACGTCGTCATGGAACACCTGGACGGAATCGCGCTGAACTCCCTCGCCTCAGCGGGTGGTTACCGTCTCCCGGCTCCGCTGCTGGTGTCGCTGGGGCGGCAGGTGGCCGCCGCCCTCGCCGCCGCCCACGGGGCCGGTGTCGCGCACGGCGGCCTCGACCTGACGAAGGTCCTGATCCTGCCCGACGGGACGGCCGAGCTCACGCTTTTCGAGCTCGGCCGGGCCCAGGGGGAGGACGCGCGCGGGGCGGATCTGACGGCGCTGGGCCGGCTGATCTTCCATCTGGCGTCGGGGGGGCCGTGGCAGCCCGATAGTTACGTGGTGCCCGAGCGGCTCGCCGCCCTGCCCAACCAGCTGCGCCCCCCGTACACCTCGGCCCTGCGCCTGCTGCTGACCGAGGACCTCGCCCTGCGGCGACAGGGCGCGGCCCTGCTCAGGAGCCCCGACCTCCGCGAGCTGGCCGAGCGGGCCTACACCCCGCTCCGCCACTCCCTCCTCGGCCCGCCCCGAGCCGACCGCGGCACCCGCCCCCTCGCCCTCGGCTCCCCCCAGGAGCAGGCGATGCTCTGCATGCTCCTTTTCCAGCACGGCCGCAAGGTGACCTCGGTCAAGCTCACCGACGGCATCTGGGGCCGAAAACCCCCCGCCCGCGCCCAGGCCCTCCTGGGCACCTACGCGTCCCGGCTGCGCAACGCCCTCGGTCCTGGCGTCCTGGCCACCCTCTCCGACGGCTACGCGCTGCACACCAGCGCGGACTTCGTCGACGTGGTCCACTGTCAGCACCTGGTGTCGAGGGGGGAGGAGGAGCGTGCGGCCGGGGGCATCGCATTCGCTCGCTCCCATGTGAACAGCGCCCTGGACCTCTGGCAGGGCACCGCCCTGGACGGCGTCCCCGGGCCGGCCGCCACCGCCGCCCGCACCCGCCTCCTCCAGCTCCGCCTCTCCCTCTTCGCCACCCGCGCCGAACTCGACCTGGAACTCGGGGAGTTCGCGCGCGCCACGACCGACCTCGCCGACCTCGTCCGCGCCCACCCGTCACGCGAGGACTTCCGCCGACTGCATGTGACCGCGCTCCGGCGCCAGGGACGTGTCGAGGAAGCCCTGGAGTCGTACGAGGAGTACGTGGACTCCGGCGGCCGGAGTCTGGAGCTACTGCTTCTGGGGCGCGAGTTGCGGAACTCCGGCGAACCACAGGACGGGGAGCGGCCGATCACGTACGACAGCATCGCGGAGGTGGAGACGCCGTACGGTCTGGCCGCCGGGCTGGACGAGTTGCTGCAGAGTCCCATCGTGGAGGACGATCCCTCACTCGTGGTGGAAGGGCCCGGCGACGTCCCCACGTCGGGCCATCGGACGCAGCCCGACAGCGCGTATCGCACCTGCGTCTTCTTCGACTTCGCGGACGGCCCCCAGGATTCGGACACGCTCGCCGCGCTGGGGCGGGCGGTCACGCGGCTGCTGGGGACGCGAGGCCGGGAAGGGGAGGAATACCGGCTGCTCACGCGCCGCGAGGGCTGCACCGTACTCACCGACGAGGGTGTCTCCGCGCTGGGGCTGCTCGTCGACACACTGCGCGGGCTCCCGGACACCGTCGTCGAGGTGGGCGGTGCCCGGCTGTGCGTGACCTTCTGGCGTGCCGATGCCCTGGGTCATGCCGAGCGGCCCGATCTGCAGGCCGTCCGGCGGACACTGGCCGAGTCGGAGGTACACGGCGTTTCGGAGGCGCACGGCATCGTCGCGGTAGCCCCGTTCTTCCGCGATGAACTGTTCTTCCTGAACCAGTCGGCCGAAGAATCCGAGCCCACCCCCGCGTTGGAGCCCCTCGAACCCGGTCCCGAAGGGGGCCCGCCCACGGGCTGGTACCGCCTCTACCCCCGGCCACGCACGCTCGTCGACAACACCCGTCCCCCGTCCGCCGTGCTCGGCCCCTACCCCCTCCCGCCCGCCCATCGCCCCCTGCCCCTCCCCCTGGGCAGGACAAGGGCTGTCGTCCACGCGCTCCCCGACGGCGGACTCAGCCCGCGCCCGCACCCCACCGCGACGAGCTACTACGAGGTGGATCTCACCGAACGCCGTATCGAGCTCGACGTACCCGGGCCGGACACGGACCAGGCACCTGTCTTCACCGCGCAAGGGGAGGTGACCTGGCGGGTCACCGACCCGGTCGAGGCCGTGCGGCACCGCGCGGTCGACGTACCCGTCGAACTACGGCACCACCTGCTGACCAGCGTCCACCGGCTCGCCCTCGACTACCCGCCCTCACACGTGTCCGAGGCGGCCGCCGTCCTCGACGACCGGCTGAGCCGATGGCGGATGCACGGGTACGTCGTCCACTGGAGTGTCCACCTGAGCGCCCCCACGCGGGCGGGCACCCCAGCGCCCCGGCACGCCGACAACTTCGTGGGGGAGGCCCTCATGGCGGCCGAGGGCGTGCTCCTCGGCTTCGACGGCCCCCTGGCCCAGTTGTACGGGGAGGGCGACTCGGCCACGGCGCTGCGCGAGCTCGCCGCGCTCCTCATGGAGCGGCGCGACCCCGAGGCCGCCCTGTCGGGGCAGCCGCTGCCGCACGGTGACCCTCCGGAGGGGTACGCCAACCCGCTCGACCTGCTCCGCACCTTCGCCCGGCACGAGCTCGCGGACGAGCTGCGGACGCGGCTCGACGCGATCGAGACCCGGGCAGCCCGCACCGCGCGGCCCCGGACCGGGGCGGACCTGCTGGTCCGCGCCCTGGAGTCGCAGGGCGTGGGCCTGGCCGTGGTGACGGACACCTCGACGACCGCCGTCGAGACCTATCTGCGCAGGCGCCGACTTGACACGTCGGTGCACGGCGGCGTCCACGGCCGTCACACCGACCTCGGTCTCCTCATGCCGCATCCGCACAGCCTGCGCGAAGCCCTCAACCGGTTGGGCGTCCATGCCCGGCGCTGCGTGATGATCGGCTCCACCGTCGCCGAACAGGCCGTGGCACGCTTCGTCGGCGTGCGGTTCATCGCCTTCGCACCCGACAGACAGACGAGACAGCGGCTGCTCGCGGCAGGGGGCGAACAGCTCATGGTGTCGCGTCTCACCCCCCTCCTCGACGCGGTCCGGTCCCGCTGAACAGGACCATCATGTGGCGGCACCCGGCGCCCCACCCGGCCTCCCTCGAAATGCGCCCCCGCCGCGATGCCCGCACGATGCGAGAGAGGACCGCCGCCCGGCGGAGCCCCACGGTCTGCGCTCTCGGGAGGACCCGCCATGACCGCCAGTCTGGAGCAGCTGCGCCGCTGCCACTTCGCCGTCGACCTGGGCGCGGCCAGGACCCGTGTCTATGTGAAGGGCGCGGGACTGGTCGTGGACCAGCCGAGTGTCGCCGCGATCAACACGAAGACCGGCGCGCTGATCGCGGTCGGCGAGTTCGCGGAGAAGATGACGGGCCGTACCCCCGACTACATCCGGGTCATGCGGCCGGTGTCCGGCGGCACGGTCGTCGACATCGACATGGCCCAGCGCATGCTGCGCCACCTGCTCGGCGACAAGGTACGGCGCACCCTGCGCCGCAAGCCGCGATTGCGGGCCGCGGCCTGCACGCCGCACGACGCGGACCCGTTGGCGCAGCGCGCCGCGATCGAGACACTCGTGGGACTGGGGGCGCGGCGGGTCGAGCTCGTCGACACGCTCATCGCCGCGGCGGTGGGCTGCGGGCTGCCCGTCGAACGGCCGGAAGCCACCATGATCATGGTGTGCGGGGCCGCCGCCACCCAGGTCGCCGTGCTGTCGCTGGGATCCATCGTGACCGCCGCGCGCCTTCCGGTGGGCGGTGAGGCGGTGGACCATGCGATCGTGCAGCACCTGCGTCACGAGCACGAGCTGATGCTGCCGTCGCAGTCCGTACGGCCCTTGCAGCTCGCCCTCTCCGGGAACGGGCTCACTCCGCACGGCCCGGCGTCGACGGAGATCCACGGGCGGGACGTGGCGACCGGCCTCGCCCGTTCCGTACAGGTCGACACCGCCGCCGTGCGCGACGCCATCCAGACCCCGCTGACCGCCGTACTCGACGGGATCGGGAAGGTGCTGCGCGCCTGCCCGCCCGACCTGGTGGCCGACCTCGCCGACCGCGGGATCATGATGGTCGGGGGCAGTGCCCTGCTGCCGGGGCTCGACCAGATGCTGCGGCAGGCGACGGGCATGCCGGTGCACATCGCCGAACGGCCCGACGTGTGCGCGGTGCAGGGCCTGGGCTACATGTTGGAGGGCAAGATCGAGCCGCTGATCCTGGACCCGCTGACGGAGTGACATCCAGGCCACGCAGGACACCCAGGACGCCGGGGCCTCGTATGACCGACCCCACCGACCCCGCCAGCCCCAGCAACCCCACCGATCCCCTCCCCCGCCTCCCGTCCCTCCTCGAGGCCGTCCTCAACGTCGGCACCGACCTCGAACTGCAGGCCACGCTCCAGCACATCGTGAAGGGCGCTGCCGAGCTGACGGGGGCGCGGTACGCGGCGCTCGGGACGGCCGACCCCGGGCACGAAGGCCTGGTGGAGATCCGTACGGCCGACCTGCCCGCATCGGTCTCGGTCTGCCAAAGGCCTTTCACCGGACGGTCGGAGAACATCCTGGGCGTCCCGATCCGCGTCGACGACGAGGTGTTCGGGAACCTTTATCTCGCCGACAAGCGCGGCGGTCCGTTCACGGACGAGGACGAGCAGCTGCTACGGGTGCTGGCGAACCAGGCCGGCAGCGCGATCGGCAACGCCCGGCTGTACGAGGCGGCCCGGCAGCGCGAGCGCTGGCTCGAGGGCGCCGCTGCCGTCACCACCGCACTGCTCACCGGCGAGGCCGCCGCCGACGCGCTGACGACCGTCGCCGACCGGGCCCGTATCCTCGCCGACGCCGCGGCGGGCATCATCCTGCAGCCCACCGCGGAGGGCGGCATGACGTTCGTGACGGCCTCCACGCTCGACGATCCCGGCGACATCGTCGGCACCACGATCGCACCGGGCAGCCCTCTCCTCGAACAACTCCTCGGCGGCGAAGCGGTGTTCATCGACGACGCGGCGACCGATCCGCGGATGACCACCCATGTCCGGCACCGGTTCGGGCCGAACATGCTGCTGCCGCTCGAGGCGGACGGCTGTCTCATCGGCACGCTCTCTCTTCCGCGCCGACGCGGTGGCCGCCCGTACAGCCCGGTGGAACGGCTGCTCGCCACCCAGTTCGCCTCGCAGGCCGCGCTGGCACTGGTCCTCGCGGACGCCCAGCACAGCAGGGAGCGGCTCGCCGTGTACGAGGACCGCGACCGGATCGCCCGCGATCTGCACGACCTGGTCGTCCAACGGCTGTTCGCGACCGGCATGATGCTGGAATCCACGCAGCGCAGGAGCACGGGCGGGGAGGACGAGGGCGTACACCGGATTCTCGGCCGAGCCGTCGACGAGTTGCAGTCCACGATCCAGGAAGTCCGCACGGCTATCTTCGCGCTCCAGCAATCGCCCGCCGACGCCCCCACCACCGTCCGTGGCAAGGTGCTCCGCGAGACCGCGGGCGCGGCGGCGGTGCTGGGCTTCCGGCCGTCCGCCCGGTTCACCGGCGCGGTGGAGAGTCGCGTCTCGGAGCCAGTCGCCGCCCAGCTCCTCTCCGTACTGCACCGCGCGCTGGACGCCGCCTCGCGCCGTGCCGGGGTGTCCCGCATCGAGGTCACGGTCGACGCGACGGCGACACTTCCCGACGGCCGGTCCGGTGTCCGGCTCACGGTTCATGACGACGGTGCGGTGGAGGACCGTGGGCCGGACGAGGACAGCGGGACGGGCGAGAACGGTGCGGGTACGACGGTCACCTGGCAGTCGCCTCTGTGAGCGGTCGGCGCCCACCGAACCGCCCCGATCCCAGGATGTGGCCGGGATTCGCCCAGGCGGGCATCGCCCCCATTGCCCCGCACCCGGGCCCGGCGGTATGTGTGGGATCAAGCGGCCCTTTGAAAGCCCCCGATGAAAGCGGTGAAATGAATCTTTCGGTGACGTCGACGACGCGTTCCTCGTCCGACCCCCGGCGCACGCGCAGGCAGCACACACCTCTTTCGGCCATCGACCCGCTCGGAACCACCGCGGTGCGGTCCGCCGAGCGTGCGGCGGACCTCCCCGGAAAGCGCCCGATCAAGCCAATCACCTTCAACTCGGCTGTGTAAAGTCGCGCCCACTGTGGAAACGGGTGGCCAACTCCCTTAAATAATCATGGAGTTGGCTACCACGGCATCCTTCCGCAACCGTTACCCTTCGGCACGTGAACAGCGATACCTCGCTACGGCAGCTCATTCTCAAGGTCCACAGCAGATGCGACCTCGCCTGCGATCACTGTTATGTGTACGAGCACGCCGATCAGAGCTGGAAAGGGCGCCCGACCTTCATTTCCGGGGAAACGCTCGGAATGGCCGCCCATCGATTCGCCGCGTATGCGGAAGCGCGTGAACTCCCGACCGTTTCCGTGATCCTTCTCGGCGGTGAGCCCCTTCTCGTGGGTCCCACCCGCATGAGAAGTATCTGTGCGGAACTCACCCGCGCTCTTTCCCCGGTCACCACTCTCGATCTCCGCATTCACACCAACGGCGTGCGATTGAACACCCGCCATCTCGACGTGTTCAGGGAATTCGACGTCAAGGTCAGCGTCTCGCTCGACGGTGACCGCGCCGCCAACGACCGGCACCGGCTCGACCGCGGGCGCCGCAGCAGTTACGACCGGGTGCTCCGGGCGATCGACCTGCTGCGCACCCCCGCGTACCGGCACCTCTACAGCGGCCTGCTGTGCACCGTGGACGTCGCCAACGATCCCGTCGCCGTGCACGACGCCCTCGCAGCGCTCGAACCGCCCCGGATCGACTACTTGCTTCCGCACTCCACCTGGGACACCCCACCGCCCAGACCGCCGGACGCACCGACCGCGTACGCCGACTGGCTGCTCAAGATCTTCGACCACTGGGACCGGCAGGGGCGCACGGTGCCGGTGCGGACCTTCGAGTCCGTGCTCAGCACCCTGCGCGGTGGCCCGAGCTCGACGGAGGCCCTGGGGCTCGCACCGAGCGACCTCGCGGTGGTGGAGACCGACGGCAGCTTCGAGCAGGCGGACTCACTGAAGGTGGCCTACGAGGGGGCCCCGGCGACCGGGTACGACGTCTTCCGGCACAGCTTTGAGGAGTTCGCGCGGCACCCCGGTGTACGCGCCCGACAGCTAGGCATCGACGGCGTCAGCGACACCTGCCGCCGCTGCCCGGTGGTCGCGTCGTGCGGCGGAGGGCTGTACGCGCACCGGTACAGCGGTGAACGCGGCTTCGACAACCCGTCCGTCTTCTGCGCCGACCTGCGCGCCTTCGTCGACGGCGTCGCCGAGCGGATCACGGAACACGCCCTCAGTCCGGCTGTGTTCAGCGCGGAGGAACTCCGTTTCGCGCAGGTCGAGTCGGACCGTCACACGCTCTCCCTCATAGCGGCCCGGCACACCGGAGAACCGGACTGGGACGGGGTGTGGCGCGCGCTCCTGGACCTCGACGGCGCGCAGGGTGCCGCGCCCTCCCTCGACGTGATCCTCACCCATCCCTATCTGCACACCGCCCTGAAGCACTTCCTGCACGGCCGGGCCACCACGCCCGCGTACCTGGCGGCGGCGGTCGTCGCCGTGGCGGTCCGCGCGCGTGCCGCCGTGCGGCTCGGCTGGGACCAGTCCGCCCCGGAGCTGCACCTCCCGACCCTGGGCACCCTGAGACTGCCGAGGCCCGGCCGCGTCGAGGCCACCGTGACGGCGGGCCGCGCACGGGTACGCGCCGAGAGCGGTGAGGTGTACATCCCTGAGGACGGACCCGCCGCATGGCGCCCCCTGAGGAGGGTGGCCCTCGCCACCGGCGCGCCCCTGGTCGTCGACGACGCCGATCCGCTGCGGGACTGCTACCCCGCGCCCGTCACCCCTCCGCTGGCCCCCACCGACCTGGCCCGTTTCTCCGAACGGCTGCGGACGGCGTACGAGATGCCGGCCGAGCGCGCGCCCCACGGGGGGCTCTATGTCGACGCCCCCCTCCCCACCACGATCACCCCGCTCGCGCCGGGCACGGGAGTACGGCTCGGCGCGCACGGTCTCGGCGCGCTGGGCGTGGCCGTGGACATCGAGCCCGAGGAGTTCATCCGTGAACTGCCGCGCGCCGCACGCCTCGCCCGGCTCACCGCACTGCGGGAAGCAGCCGATCTGAACGTTCCGGGCAACCGGGCCGGACAGCTCCTCGACAAGGCGAGCGCGGAGCTCGGCAACGCCTCCTCCTGGGCCGGCGACCCGGACGCGCGGGCCCGGGCACTGGAACGGGCGGGCCGCGCCCTGGCGGAGCTGGCCGCCGCACCGGAGCACGAACTGACCAGGACCGGCGCGGTGCTGGCCGAGCAACTGCGGGCCGAGTGGAAGCGGCACCGTGTCTGATCGCGTCCACCTGGCGGATCTGTTCGTGAAGTCGGGCGTGCGCCGCGGGGGTGTCCTGATGGTCCACGCCTCGCTGAGCGGTACGGGTCTTCGCCCCACCGAGGTACGGGACGCGTTGCGCGACGCGCTCGGCCCCGAGGGCACTCTCGTCGTCCCCACGTTCACCCCGGAGAACTCGGACACCTCCCGCGCCCACAAGGCGCTCACCGAAGGCATGACCGAGCGCGAGAAGGCGATGTTCCGGGAGTACATGCCGCCCTTCGATGCCCACACGACGCCCTGTCCCACCATGGGGGTGCTCGCCGAGTGCGTACGGACCACACCCGGCGCCGTCCGCAGCGCCCATCCGCAGACCTCACTGGCCGGGCTGGGCCCCCGGGCCGTGGAGCTGCTGAGCGATCACGATCTGTACTGCCATCTCGGGGAGAACTCCCCCATGGCCCGCATGTACGAGGCGCAGGCCCAAATCCTCTTGTTCCGCGTGGGGTTCGAGGTGTGGAGCGCGGGCCATCTCGCCGAGTACCGGTTGCCCGCGCCGCCCGTGCGGAGCTATCGCTGCGTGATGGGCACGGAGCGTCGTTACTGGATCGAGTACATGGATGTCGCGCTGGACGACGGGGACTTCGCGGCGATCGGGGCCCGGTTTCCGCGTGATCTCGTGGCGGAGCGGGAAGTGGCAGGGAAGGCGGTGCTGCTGTTCGGAATGCGGGAGGCGGTCGACTGGGCAGCCGGGGCGATGTCCAGATATCGCCGCTGATTGACGTGAAACAAGCCACCCGTGGCGGTCGGTGGTCGGGAACATGGTTGGTTCCCACCGGACGACGACGTCCGCGCGGGCGGGGTGAGGGTCCATCCACGGGCAGGGGGACATGTGGACATGCCCGATCGGGTCTCGGACAACCGGCCGTACTTCTACCTGAGTCATCCGCCCACGCCTGGACGGGGTCCGGGCGGTGGGGACCCCGATCACTGGGTGCGCGCGTTCTTCACGGATCTGTGCGACCACGTCATGGCGCTCACGGATCTTCCGGCCGGCGCCCCCGCGGGTTTCATGGACCGGGAGACCCGGCCGGGCGAGGGCTGGCCCAGGAAACTCCGCGAGAATCTCGCGACCTGCCGGGTGTTCGTACCGCTCTTCTCACCTCGCTACTTCACGAGCGAGAACTGCGGGCGGGAGTGGTTCGCGTTCAACGAGCGCAGGGCGTGGGCACGGGCCACCGCCGGTTCCGGAGCCGTCCCCGTCCTGTGGACGCGCATCGAACACGACCAACTCCCCGACTTCTTACGGCACATCCGCGTCGACCACGCCGCCTTCGGGCACCGCTACGCGGACGACGGGATCTACGGGCTGATCAAACTCGCCCGGCTGCGGGACGAGTACGAGGAAGCCGTACTGGGCCTGGCCCGGCGCATCGTGCGGGTCGCGCACGACTCACCGCTGCCACCCGGCCGTCTCCCCTCGTACGAGGGGACACGGAGTCTGTTCGAGCCGCGCGGCACGGGTCCGCGGCGCATGGACACGGTTCCGCGGCACATCGACACGGCTCCGCGGCGCATCCATCTGACCGTGGCGGCCCCCACCCGGCACAGCATCCCCAAGCACCGTGACGACCGCCCGTACGGCGAGGACGCCCGGGACTGGAACCCGTACCACTCGGAGTCGACCCGCCCGCTGCCCGCGCTCGCCGAGGAGCTGATCGGCTCCCTCGACTACCTGATCACGGTGTCCGCCTTCGACGACGACACCGGCGCGGACCCGCTGCCGGACGGCCCCGGCCCTCTGCCGCCGAGCCGCCCGCGCATCCTCCTGATCGACCGCTGGGCACTCGCCGACGCGGAACGGCAGTGCAGGCTCAAGGCGTTCGACGCGAGCGCCGACCCCTGGGTCAGCGCGATCGTCCCCTGGAACCGGGGCGACAGCCAGTGTCACGGCGACGAGGGCCGGCGGCTCGCGGAGGAGCTGGAGCGCACCCTGCCGCTGATCCTGGACCGGGGCCGGCGCACCGACTGCCGGGTCGCGGTCGACGGCGTACCCACCCTGAAGGCATTCACGGACGTACTCCCGGCCGTCGTCGCCCACACGACCCGGCAGTACCTCAAGCACGCCGAGGTCCATCCACCCCCGGGCCCGCCGGTGCGCAGGCCCCGCCTGACGGGCCCCACCCATCTGCCGTACCGCGAAGGCGGACCCGACCTCGGAGGAGAAGCATGACCGCCGCGCAGGACGGACGCATCATCACCTTCTACTCGTACAAGGGCGGCACCGGCCGGACCATGGCGCTGGCCAACACGGCGTGGATACTCGCCGCCAACGGCAAGAGCGTCCTGGCGGTCGACTGGGACCTGGAGGCTCCGGGGCTGCACCGCTTCTTCCATCCCTTCCTCGACCCCAACGCGCTCGCCGCCACCACCGGCGTCATCGACCTCATCAACGAGTACGCCTGGGCCGCGACGACCGCGACGACCGCGGCCCAGCGCTCCGGCGCCTGGCACCTCGACTACGCGCGCGTCGAGCGGCACGCCCTGTCGCTGACACCCGAACGCCTGGGACTGCGTTTCGCGGACGGCGGTTCGCTCGACTTCCTCTCCGCGGGCCGCCAGGACCGTTCGTACTCCGCGACCGTGTCGTCCTTCGAGTGGGACAACTTCTACGAGCGGCTGGGCGGCGGCCTCTTCCTCGACGCGCTGCGCGACGACATGAAGGCCTCGTACGACTACGTCCTGATCGACAGCCGCACCGGCCTGTCCGACAACGCAGACATCTGCACCATCCAGATGCCCGACGTGGTCGTGGACTGCTTCACCCTCAGCGACCAGGCCATGACCGGCGCGGCGGCCGTGGCCCGGAGCATCGAGGACGGCTACCGCAAGCGCAGGATCCGCGTACTGCCCGTGCCGATGCGCATCGACGAGGGCGAGAAGGAGAAGGCCGACGCCGGACGGGCACTGGCCCGGCTGCAGTTCGACGGACTGCCCAAGGGGCGCGACGGCGAAGACCTCGGCCCCGAGGAACTGGCGGCGTACTGGGGCTCCGTCGAGATCCCGTACCGGCCGTACTACGCGTACGAGGAGACACTCGCCACCGTCGGCGACGAGACCGGGATCTCCAACTCCCTGCTGTCCGCCTTCGAGCGGCTCGCCTCGGTCATCTCGGACGGCGAGGTCAACACACTGCCGACGGTGCCGGAGCCGGTGCGGCTGCGCTGCCGCGACGCGTTCGTGCGGCGGCGGCCGACGACGAACCCGGCCCGTGTCGTCATCGCCTACGCGGCGGAGAACCGCATGTGGGCCGACTGGATCAGGTCGCTGCTCAAGCGCGTCGGCTGCGACGTCACACCGCACGACATCTCCACCGGTCCTGTCGAACGCTCCGATGCCGGCGTGAGAACCCTCGTCCTGTTGTCGAACGGCTTCCGCAAGTCCCGGTACGCCGACGCCGCCTGGCGCGCCCTCACCGACTACGACCGGGACTCCCCGCACGGCACCGTGATCCCGCTGCGGGTCGAGGAGGTCCGGCTGTCGAAGACCTACCTGGAGCACAACCCGGTCGACCTGCACCGGCTCGGCGAGGAGAGTTGCGTCAGCGCGCTGCTGAGGGCCTTGGAACTGCCGGTCCGGCCCGTCGACAGCGACCCCTCGAGTACGCGTTTCCCCGGCAGCACCCCGGCGATCTGGAACGCGCCCCAGCGCAACTACGCCTTCACCGGCCGGGGCGTCGTCCTGGACCAGGTCCGCGAGCAGCTCGGCAGCGGCATCTCCGTGGTGCTGCCGCAGTCCCAGGCGCTGTTCGGGCTCGGCGGTGTCGGCAAGACACAGGTGGCTCTGGAGTACGTGCACCGGTTCATGGCCGACTACGACCTCGTGTGGTGGATCTCCGCCGAGGACACCGCCAACGTCGTCGCCTCGCTCGCCGAACTCGGCGCCCGCATCGGCGCACCGGGCGGCGAGGACATGACGGTGGTCTGCCAGGAGGCCGTGCGGATGCTGGCGAGCAGCGTGCCGACCAACCGCTGGCTGCTCGTCTTCGACAACGCCGACGACCCGGCGCAGCTCCTCCCCCACTTCCCTGCCGGAGGCGGCGGCCACATCCTCGTCACCTCGCGCAACCAGGCGTGGGCGCAGGAGGTCGAGGCCCTGCCCATCGATGTGTTCCGGCGCGAGGAGAGCGTGGATCACCTCACCCGGCGGGCCCCTGGGCTCAGCGGCGCGGAGGCCGACCAGGTGGCGATCGCGGTGGGCGACCTGCCGCTGGCGGTGGAGCAGGCGGCGGCCTGGCTCGCCGAGACGGCCACTCCGGTCGAGGTCTATCTGCGGCAGCTGGACGACCAGACCACCGCGGTACTGGGCATCAACCAGCCCGTCGGCTACCCGGCGCCGGTGGCCGCGACCTGGAACGTCTCCATCGACCGGCTGCGGGAACGCTCCCCGGCCGCCGTGCGGCTGCTCCAGCTGTGCGCGTTCCTCGGGCCCGAGCCGATCTCCACGCAGCTGCTCTACAGCAAGGAGATGATCGACGCCCTGAAGCCGTACGACCCCGCCCTCCAGGAGCGGCTGGTCCTCGGCCGGGTCATCCAGGAGATCGGCCGGTTCGCGCTCGCCAAGGTCGACCAGGCCAGCAGCAGTATCCAGGTCCACCGCCTGGTGCAGGCGGTGATCCGCTCGCAGCTCTCCGAGGAGGAGCAGCAGCAGTCCCGGCACGTCGTGCACAGGGTGCTCGCGGGTTTCCGTCCCGACGCCGACGAACCCATCGACGACCCCGGGACCTGGTCACGGTTCGATGTCATCTGGCCCCACCTGGCCGCCTCCGACGCCCGCGACTGCGCCGAGCCCGAGACCCGCCGACTGCTCATCGACCGCGTCCGCTATCTATGGAAACGTGGCGACTTCAGCGGCGCCCAGCAGCTCGCCCAAGACCTTCTCGAGCAATGGGGGCCGCTCCTCGGCGAGGACAATGTGCAGTACCTGTATCTGCACTTCAACCTCGCCAATGTGCTGCGCTCTCTGGGGCGCCACGTCGAGGCCCGCGCGATCGACACCGCGGTGCTCGAACGGCAGCACGAGGTGCTCGGGCCCTCGCATCCCCACACGTACCTCACCACGTCCAGCCTCGCCGGCGATCTCACGGCGCTCGGCGAGTACCGGTCCGCGGTCGAACTGGCCCGCGAGGCGCACGAGGGCTTCCGCGACATCTTCCACGAGTCGCACCCGCGCACCCTCAGCGCGGCCAACAACCTCGCGCTCGCGCTCAGCATGGTGGGCCGCTACCACGAGGCCCGCGAACTCGACCAGGACACACTCGACCGGCGCACGGAGATCCTCGGCCCCGACCATCCGTACACCCTGGGCTCGGCCGCGCGCCTCGGCATCGACCTTCGCGACGTCGGCCGGTACGCGGATTCCGTCACCCTGCTCTCGCGCACCTACGACGCCCACAAGCAGGTCCTGGGCAGGACCTTCCCGGGCACGCTGAGCTGCGCCAAGTCCCTCGCCGTGGCGCTGCGCCGGGAGGGCCAGTTCGAGGACGCCCGCCGGCTGACGACCGCGACCCGCGCACGGTACCGGGCCCAGTACAAGGCTTCGACACCGGACTCGCTCGCCTGCGATCTGAACATGGCTGCCGACCTGTTCGCCGCCGACGAGCGGGAGGCCGCCCGCGATGTCGCCCAGGAGGCGCTGGTCGAGTACATGCTGGTTCCCGGCGAGTCCCATCCGTACACCCAGGCCGCGCTCAACAACCTCGGGATCTACCACTGGGGATGTGGGGACCTCGACGCGGCGGAGTCGGTGTTCCTCCAGGTTCTGCGCCGGATGGCGGAGATCCTCGGCGAGCAGCACCCGTACACCCTTTTCACCCGCGTCAACTACGCCAATGTCCTCGCCGACCAGGGACGCCTCGCCGAGAGCCTGAAGCTGGAGGAGAAGACCGCGGCCACACTTCGCGCGGTCCTCGGCGCACATCACCCGGACACGTTGGCCTTGGCCGGCAACTGCGCCCTCACCCTGCGCGCGTTGGGCCGCGACGACGAGGCCGGGCGGATGCGCGACGAGGCGCTGACGGAGCTGCGCACCCTGCTCGGCGACAAGAACGGCCTCACGCGGCTCGCGATGGACGAGCGGCGCGTCTACCGGGACTTGGAGCCGCTGACGGTGTGACCGCCGTTAGGCCCTGTCGTCACATTCCCGCCTGCCTCCCTCCGGGCGGACGACGGGAATGTGACGACTGGACCTAGGGGGTGTCGTTTGGATCACCTCGGATCAGGCCGCGGCGCATGGTGCGGCGCATCGCAAGGCGGAGCATGACCCGCGTACTGGGCGTACTCGGGTGATGCGACAACGCGGCGAGGTGCCGTGCCAGGCGTCGCGGACCCGGGGTGATCCAAACGACACCCCCTGGGGCCGGGCGCGTTCACCGCGGCGCCGGCCAGGCGGGCGAATCCGCGAGAAGCCAGTTCAGTACCTTCGGCAGCACGGGCAGCGCCCCGAAATGGGCCGCGGTGGGTTCGACGGCGACCGTCGCCCGGGGGATGCGCTCGGCGAGCCAGGAGGCATGGGACGCCGGCGAGAAGGCGTCCATCGCCCCGTGCCACAGCAGCACCGGTACCCGGATCTCCGCCAGGTCGAATCCCCAGTGGCCGGTCAGCGCCAGTACGTCGTCTATCCAGCCGTACGGTGAAGTCCGTAACGCCTCTTGGTAGTTGCGCAGCAGCATGGAGCGGATCCCGGTGTCCGAGACGATCTGCCGGTCGTCGTCGGTGAGATCGCAGCGCAGCTCGTCGAGCAGCCGGGCCGGGTTCCTGCGGATGGCGGCCGAGCGGGGAATCAGCCCGGCCTCGAACCGCTCGGGATCGGTGAACGCGGTCCGGAACTCACTGATATTGGACTGCGCCATCCCCGCGAACCAGTCCAGGCCTTCCGCGTCCCGCGGCGCGAGCCCGACCAGCGCCGCCGCCCGTGTGACGCGCTCCGGCAGCAGCGCGGCGCAGGCCAGTGCGTGCGGTCCACCGCCGGAGCGGCCCACCACCGCGAAGCGTTCCACCTCGAAGGCGTCGGCGACGGCGGCCACGTCCTGCACGACGTCGACGACCCGGCGGCCGGGCCGGCGGTCGGACCCCCCGTACCCGGGGCGGTCGTAGCTGATGAGCCGGGTGCCGCGCTGATACAGGAACATGGGCCGCGGTCTCGGTCCGATCCGGCTGCCGGGCGTGCCGTGCAGCAGGAACACCGGGCGTCCGGACGGATCGCCCGAGACGTCGACCCGCAGGAGCCGCCCGTCCGCCGTCCGCACCTGGTCAGACACCGCGCTCGCCCCTCCCTCCGTCCGGCGGACCGGGACAACGCGACAACGCTGCCCGAACCCTGCCCACGAGCCCTCACCACGAAACGATCACGCGGGTCAACCAGGCCCCGCCTCAGGCTACTTGACGGTGTGCCCGCGGCCTCCGTGGCGTCACGCTCCTTCTGCACATATGACCGATATTCGTACGCGAGGACATCGGCGCGGAGCGGACGGGACCGGAACCGGGTGGTGCCACTCGGCCACCGCGGGGGCGCGCCGATGAACTCCCGGGCCGTGTCGACCTGTTCGGAGGCGGCGACACCGCCCGATGCCGACAGGTACGGGAGCGCGGCGCTCGTGACCAGCGCCGCGCCGATCACATTGGTGTCCATGGCCCGGCGCCAGGTGTCGGCGTCGAGTTTCTCGATCGGCGCGAGGGGACCTGTGCCGGTCGCGTAGACCAGCGCGTCCACCCCGCCCATCCCGGCGGCGGCCTCCTCTATGGCCGCCCGGCACGACGACTCGTCGGTCACGTCGCAGGCAAGGGCGAGCGCGTCCGCACCCGCCTCCTTCGCCGCGTCGACCAGCCGGTCGTGCCGACGTGCCAGCAGGGCGACTTGGTCGCCACGGCGCCCCAGGTCGACCCCGATGCACCGGCCCAGACCACTCGACGCGCCGACCACCACAGCCCTCATGGCCAGAACCTCATTCTTGCCAGTCGACAATCCCCTTCCGCCGCTTCTATCACGACTCCGGACCGATGGGCAGACACCGCGCGAGGTGCGTCGCCGACGGCGGAAGCCGCTCAGGGCAGTCGGCCGGACCCGCCGATCACCGGCGAAAACACTGAGCTCCCACGACCGGTGTGCGCGCCTTCAGGCGAGGGTCGCGGGCGGAGGGCAGGCGCTCGCCGCACGACGGCACGTTCGAGGCCTGGTCGAACTCCCTGGGGAAGAACGCGCCGGTGACCCTGAGGTTGTCGTCCATCCACCACAACTCGGCTGCGTCCTTACGGACGTTACGTGCGCGAAACCTTGACGATCTCCGTGCCGGATGCCACGATTCCGGCGCCGCAATGTTTACGTAAACATCACCACGGATCCCCGCCTCGGCCGACGTTTCTTCCGAAGCATGTTTACGTAAACACCGTACTGCGGTCGGTGGAGCAGGGAGGAGCGGAACGATGGTCTCAGCGCCGCAGGCGAGGGAGGCCGCCCCCATCACGTAGGGCCCCTACTCCTCACGCCAAGCCCACCGGTGCACCACGCCACCGGTCATCACCGGGCCCCCGACGGCGAGCCGACACCAACCGTCAAGCCCGGCACACCTTCCGACGGCCACTCAGCCACGCGCGGGCTCCGCCATGCGCCGAGTCGTCATCTTCCGAAAGGGCACGCTGATGCGCAAAACCTCCGCCGGCACCCGCTTCACCCCCCGCCTGCGCGCCGCCGTCGTGGCGATCCTGATCGCGGGGACCAGCGGCACGACCCTCGCCGCCAGCCCCGCCTACGCCGCGCCGAGCACCGACACGACCCAGTTCAAGGGCGTGAACTGGGCTGATCCCCGCGACAACTTCGCCGACGACCCCATCGTGCTGTCCGGTCTGTCGACCTCCGACAGTTACGCCCAGACCTACGCCAAGGCGAGCCGGATCATCTCGGCCTTCCGCGCGAACCTCGGCGCCAACACCGTACGACTGCCCATCAACCCGTACACCGTCAACGGCTCCTACTGGAAGTCGTACCGCGGAGTCATCGACGCGGCGTCGGACAAGGGCTTCAAGGTCATCGTCTCCTACTGGGAGGGGACGGGTACCCGCAAGGACGGCTTCATCGACGACACCGCCACCTACTGGCCCATGTGGAACACCGTGGTCAAGGCGTACAAGAACGACAAGCACGTCTACTTCGAGCCGATGAACGAGCCCCACGGCTACACCGACACCGAGTGGGCCGACATCGCGGCGACGTGGCTCGAGACCTACCCGTCGGTCCCCCGCAACCGGGTGTTCGTCAGCGGTGCCGGCTACAACGACCATGTCACCTCCGTCTGCGCCGACCCGCGCCTGAAGGGCACCTACCTGTCGCTGCACCACTACGGGTTCTGGAAGGAGTACGCGACCTACGACCAGTGGGTGGCCGACCTGAAGGTGCGCATCGGCGACTGCGCGAACCGGACCGTCGCGGATGAGTTCGGCGCCCCGATGACCACCGGCTTGGACTACAACAAGCCGGATGCCTCCAACAACTTCGTCAACTACGTCCAGGCCGTCACCGACACCTTCCGCGAGCTGAAGATGGGATCCGTGTACTGGCCCGGCCTGCGCACCGACGACACCTACACACTGCAGACCCTGACCGGCGACCCCGCCCGCCCCTGGCTGGCCACCACCAACCAGTCCGGCGCCGACCGCCTCGCCTGGGCCTGGGGCCGCGGCAAGCCCGTCCAGCGCTGACCCGGTCTCCGGCGTTCCCCCGACGCGTAGAGGCTCCGCACATCTGACGCTGTTCGCCGATCCGCTGCCGGGGACCCTTCTCGGAAACCGCCAACACTTCGGGCCGAAGTGTTGGCGGTTTCCGGCACCCATGGGGTGGGGGGAGACACCGCCGACCGCGCCCGCAACCCCAACTCGACGGACAGGACTCCGTTTTACGATCCGGGTCCAGGCGGCGGGGCGGCAGGCGGCGGGGCGCGGCTAACTGATCGTTTCAGAATGAAATGTGTTGTGGGGCTTGGCAGTTGGGTGTTGTGTCGGCAGGATCTGTTGGATGCCTGCTGATCTT
>NZ_JBTLMO010000024.1:0-129058 GCF_054462255.1 Streptomyces sp. SD15
CCCATCGCGTCGACGCCCTCCTCCGCCTTGCAGCTCGACGCACCAGACCCCGCTCACCTGCGCCGACAAGGCACCGCCGCTTCCCTCCGACCTGATCCGCCGGACAGGCCCTAGCAGCACGAAAGCGGCGGCCAACAGCCGCTCACGTATGGCAGTCGGTCGACTGCGCGAGGAGGTGGCTTCGCATGACGGAGCCGAACAGTCCAACCCTGCAGAAGCCCGATCCCGACGAGCCGAGCACCGAACTGGGCACAATGCTGCAGGCCGCACGGCCCGGGCCTCAGGAACTGCCGGAGAGCCGCGGCCGGACGACCATCGCGGACGGGGTGGTGGAAAAGATCGCCGGCATCGCCGCACGCGAGGTCGCCGGGATCAACGCACTGGGCGGCGGATTCACCCGCACCATGGGAGCCATGCGAGACCGGGTCCCGGGCGGGCACGCGAGCGCGGGACGCGGCGTCAAGGTCGAGGTCGGCGAGAAACAGACCGCCATCGACCTCCAGGTCGTCGTCGAATACGGGGTCAGCATCCGCGAGGTCGGCGCAGAGGTTCGCGAGAACGTGATCGCGGCGGTGGAACGGATGACGGGCCTGGAAGTCGTCGAGGTGAACATCGCCGTCAACGACGTGCACCTGCTGGACGAGGACACGCCGCAGACCAGCGACCGCGTGCTCTAGTCGCGAGGCGGGCAGGGGCAAGGACTCCGCCCCATCGCTCCTCCGCGAGATGGGGACAGCCACGGACTGCAGGCGGTGATCGCCTGATCAGGGTGCAACTCAGCCCCGCTGACGTGCAATACCCGGCCGCTCCACGTTCGGATCCGCCGGCACGAGGATGGAGCGCATCGCTTCCTCAGCGCCGACGTCCGCTTCCCCGGGATGACCAGCCAGAGCCCACGCCGGCCGAGTGCACGGCGAGGAAAGCAAGCCCGGCAAGCATGAGGCTCGTCGGGTTGAAGATCACCTGGGTCGACGTCTCGGTGACACGGATGATGAAGGCGATGACGAAGAGTGCGGCTGCCACGAATGCGAGCATCTGTCTACCCCTGCCGGTGGACGACGAACCACACGTGATCCCGGTGGCTGCGTCGCTACCTGCCGGGTGCCCCGGACGGCGCCGATCAGTCACGTAAATCCCGTGCCGGAGCCGGCGGCGGCACCCCCGTCGCCTCACCTGCTGACGCCGTGAACAAGGCAACCGGGACTGCTGCAATCGCGAACCCCCTTGGCCGCCCAGCCCGCAGGTCGACCCATCCGACATCTCGAGCTCATGAACAGATCCGGTGGGCCGTTCCACGGACGCGGTCCGTGCAAGTATGGGAAGTGGACAGGCCACCACCGAGCACCCGGATCCTGATCGGATGCCGCGGTCGGCCATCTGCGACAGTGAGGAGCGCCCCATGGGCGCGAACACGGCCGAAGCTGCGGTACCTGACACTAATTCAGGAGCTGTGATTTCCCCAATCGGCTGTGATTGCGCTGTGAGTCCTGGCCGTTGCGGTGCAATTTCTGGGGGATTCGAGAGGAACCTGGAAAGGACTGTCCGGATTTCCGAGCGGTATCCGCGCGCGGGCTTTACCGTCGACCGGGTCGTGCACCACAAGATCACCGTCTGGCAGCTGCACAAGGACAAGGTCGCTGCCTGCGGCGGCTACAGCCGACTGCGGCGAGCTGCCCGCGGGGCAGTCGAGCCAGCATTGCAGGCCGCCGGTGACCCGGAAGACGCCGACCGGGTGCCGGCCGCCACCGCTGACGAGCAGCGGCCCGCCGGGAGTATGCACCAGCGCGCGGGCATCGCGGTCGTATGGGGCGCCGGGCGTCGGCAACGCGTAGTCGGTCAGGTTGTCGACACTCCACATCACCTGGGCGCCCTGGTGCTGACCGGCGACCGCGACGGAGTCGTTTCCGAGCAGGGCGACCGCCCAGACGTCATACCGGTCCAGATCCGAGCTCATACTCTCCGCCTGGCTGCGGAAGTGCTTCTTGTCGGTCCGGCTCAGGAAGCTTCCGTCGTCCTGGTCCACGAGCACGAAGGAGAGTGCATCCTCGACGAGGATGACCGCCCGGCCACCGACGCGCGCGGCATGGACGCGCTCGAAGTCGCCCGTGATCGGATCGGAGTCCCATCTGTCCCAACGTATGGACCTGGTGTCGGTCCACACCCGGACGGAGCCATCCTCCGCGGCGCTGGCGATGTACTCGTGGCCGGTCTCGTCCCGGACGACACCGAGGCCGGCAACTCTGGCGGCATGCCCGTTGTAGCGGAACGCGCGCTCGATCGGCTGGGTCCGCCACCACGACACCTCGGCCCCCGCCGCCACGGCCACCGATGAACCCAGGCCGATCATGCGGTCCGCGATGTCACCCAGATCGTCGGCCGCCACGGCGATCGACAGCCCAGTGGCGGCGTCGCGCAGTTCGAGGCGGCCGTCATCACGCCCACCGACGATCATCGGAGCCTGATCGTGATGGACCACGGTGGCGACGCTCCAGGGTCGGCCGAGCCGGACCAGGCCGAGGTGGCGCAATCCGGCGGCGTCCCAGAACGTCAGCTCCCAGTCGGTGACGACGCAGATGACGTTGATGCCCCTGGTGTGGAATCCGATCACCGACTTCGGGTAGCCGCCGGCGCCGCCGATCGCGCCGAGCGGATGACCGTCGCTCGCCCGGAACAGCCGTACGTGGGAGAGATCCGTGGCGGCAACCGCCCAGGAGCCGCCGGCCCACACGCAGGACAACTCGTACGCCTCTACGTCGTGCCGGGTCCACAGCACACGGTCTCCGCCGATCAGCCGTGCCTCCAACAGGTTGTTACGCCGGCCGTACGCCACGACCAGCATCTCGTCCTCCTGCTGATACGGGGCTGCGGCCATCGCGGTGATCTCCTTGCCCGCGCGTCCACGCAGGACCTGCAACGGCGCGGTGAACGAGGGATCCCACACCTCGATGCCGGACTCGGCCGTGCTCCCGCCTGTCCTGGGCGTCTTGCTGGCGGTGACCAGACGCGAGCCACTCGCGGTCCGGATCGCCGTGAACCCGTCCAGTCTCTCCGGACCGATCCGGATGAGCCGGTGGCTCGACGGGCTTGACGCGGTGGTCCATCGGGTGCGGCACGGTGCGCTCACCGAGAAGCGGCGGCCCTCCGGCGCGTCGGTCCGGCGTCCTTCTCGGCGCAGTGATTGAAGCAGGAACACTCGCATGTCGATCGGGTTGTCGGCGAGTCGGGCGGCGGCACGCAGATACAGATCCAGGGTCGGTGACCGCCGATTGCTCCGTTCGGCCCGGGTGACGGCTGCGAGGGTGCGGCGCGGCTCGGAGAAGACCATGAAGTCAGGGTCGGCGAACAGATCGAGCAGTGTGCCCCCACGGTCGGCGTGCTCGACCAAGTGGTCGAGCACGTACGGGGGTGCCGCCGGCCACTCGCCGATCGCCGGTTTCAGCGCCGCGGCGATGAGCTGGTGTGCCTCCTCGTCGGTCCGGCCCGCACGCGCGCGCAGGTACTCGGCGATGGCCAGGTGCCTGAGCCGGTAGACGTGGTCGCCGGGCGCCGCGTCAGGACCGGACGGCACACCGGTCACGAACTCGCCTATCTCGCCGAGCAAGTTGCGGATGTCGCCCTTGGTGAGAGCCGGGCTGCCATGGGGACGCAACGCGTTCACCATCGCCGGCCAGACGTCATGGACAGGCACTCCGGTTCCGGCGGCCCAGGTCAGCGGCGTCAGCACGTCCAGGAGCCGGTCCGCGTCCACGCCTCGTTCCCGGAAGTCCCGGGATATGGCGCCGCCGATGCCGGCGGTCAGCATCTCGGCCAGTTCCTCGTCGTCAGGCTCGTAGATCGACGACTCCCGGGCAAGGCGGTGGGCCACGTAGGCGGCCAGGTAGAAGATGCCACCGCTGCGGGCGGCGATCACGGCGGCGATCCGGCGAGCCAGATCGGCGTCCCGGCGGTACGGCGAATGGGGCGTCGCCTCGAGAATGCGCGTGGCGAGCCGCCGGATCTCCCGTTCCGCCGTCGGGTCGGCATCGAGATCGCTGTGTCCGGTCGCTGCCGCCTGCAGCTCGGCCACCCCGTCCGGGCGGCCGGTTTGCCCTGTGACGGCTCGATGAGAGACCAGTACGTGCACGCCCGGCAGTGCGGCCAAGGGCAGCAGCAGCCGCCGGACGATCTCCAGTCCGCTCTCCGGCTCCGCCTCGTCCAACGAGTCGAAAGCGAGATTTCCGCGCTGCCCTGTGCCGCTGTACGTCTCGATGAGAGTCTCCGGCAACAGCTCGCCCGCGCCGTTCAATTGGAGGCGCAAGGCGAGTTCGGCGGTGACCGACCGGAGATCCATCTTGGTCAAGGCAATCTTGGTCCAGGCAACGTCGTCTGCGTGCTCCTCGACCAACTGGTTGACGACCGTGGATTTCCCTGTGCCCATGGACCCGGTCAGCAGGAACAGCCCGCGACTGGCCGAACGGTGCCAGCTGCGCACGTCGTCGAGGACCGTGCCCCGCCGGATCGACAGATCCGATCCGATCAGCACGTCCCGCGTGTTGGGGTCGTAGGCGGGGTTGGCAAAGAACCCCGTCCCGGACGAGACTCCGACGCCGCGCGCACGCTGGCTGCGGGAGACCAGATTGGTGCGCAGCCAGGCGGACGCGGCTTCGGCGAGTTCCTGCGGTGAGATCTCGCTCTTCTGCGCCGGCCACAGCATGGACGGTGGCCCGCTGGTCAGCGCGTCCGCGATCGCGTTGGCGAAGAACATCGGCCGCGCCTCGTCGCCGCCGTACGTGGCGCTGATCAGCGACACCGCCGGCGGTGTGTGATGAGCCGGGAGGTCCGGTGGCGGGGACAGGGTGATCGCCGTGGCGATATCGAGGGCCGCGTCTCCGGAGCCGCAGCAGTCAAGCAGCATGACGACCTGCGATGCCTGATAGAGAGCACCGAGGACGGTCGCCACCGTACGGGAGTCGAGGGCGCCGGTGCCGCCGGGGTCGTCCGGATCCGTCTCACTGGTGAACAGCCACGACCCGGTGTCGTCGGAGACACCGTGACCGCTCCAGTAGACGAGCAGCCGGCGGGCGGGCTTGTCGACCTTTGCCAGATGGGCAAGGGTCGCGTCTCGATCCGCGCGGCCGATCAGCGGCTCAGGGTCGACTACGAAACCGCCGCTCGCCAGCGCATCGAACACCCGGCGGATCTCCTTCGCTCCGGACGGCAGGTCGGCGACGTCCGGGCGGTCGTACTCGGTGATGCCGATCGCGAAGGCCAGGTCGGGTCGTCCGCCCGTATCGGTCAACACTTCACCACCTTGCCGATGTGGCTCACCTGGGCCAGCGGCACGGTCCACGACCCCGCACCACTGCCGGTCCCGATGAGCAGCATCAACTGGCCGTTCTCCACGCCGACCAGCTCGCCGCATACGTCGCCGCCGGTGCTGCGCACGGCGTACTGCTGGGGTCTTTCGGCGGCGGCCGGGGCGAACCAGGTCAGGCCGACCGCCACCGCGGTGAGAACGACTCCCAGCCCGGCGGATGCGGCGGCGATCGGGACGAGCCTGCCGATCTGCCGGGCTCGCGCCGCGCTCCACCTGCGGTAGGCGGCACCGTTCACCTGGACGCGGACGCGGACGCCGGGCCGACCGAACGACGCGTAGGCGGCGACGGCGAACGCAACGAGGAGGGCCAGGAACGCGGCCCCCAGCACGAGCGCGGTCGCGGTGCGCCACCCGGCCGGGACCGTGGTCAGATCGTTGCGCCCGCGCACCAGGGCGGCGATGCCGAACAGGGCGGTCGCACCGCCGATGGCGTTGCGCCACTGCTCGGCTTGACGGCGTACGGCGTCCAGTTCCTCGAACGGCAGCTCCCGGGCCAGGCGGGCCCAGCGAAGGTCGTCGACGGTCGGGTAGGCGAGCTCCGGGCCGTCTGCGTTGGCGTCAGCCATCGGCGGTGAGTTCGTTCCAGTAGCCGCCACAGCCCCACGTTGTGGCGTTCTCCGGGCGCCCGGAATGGGGTTGCCCGCACTGGCATTCGACGAGGTTGGGCCCCGGCACGGCCGGGGCGGCCGCCCGGGTCCACGGGAGGACGCCCTTGCCCGGGAGGACATCGGTGACGAGCTGCGCGGTTCTTCCCTGGCAGCGAGGACAGCGGAAGCGGGCGATGGTTTCACCGTCGTGGTTGGTGAGTGTTGCGGATTGGGGCGGCAGGGCGGTGAGCGCGTAGTCCACGGGCTCATGGTCGTCGGTCATTCGGGCCACCCTCCGAGATCCGCCTGCACCTGGAGTGCCGCCGCGATCTTCTTGCGGCTCCGCTGTTCTCGCTCATCCGGGCTCAGTCGTACCGCCTCCTCGGACGCTGCGACCGCTTCCCTGATGACGTCGGGGTGCCCCGTTTTCCGATGCACGAGCGCCAGTAGCCCGGCCAGGTGTAGCAGGTTCCTCCCCCGCAGCATCGGGTTCTGGGCGAAGCCGACCGCGTGCCGGGCCGCTCCGGCCGCGTGCTGCAGCAACACAGGGTCGCCGTTGCGGTCGGCCTTGAATCGGAGACAGGTGGACAGCCCCACGTAGGCATCGGAGCGGACGTCGGACGGTATCGCCGCGCACTGTTCGAACCAGTAGATCGCCTCGTCCGCGATATCCATCCGCCCCTCGTTGATCGCAGCCTCCCGCAGTGCCCGGCCGAGGGTCAGCAGGGCATGCGGGCGCGTCTTGTGCCCAGCCGGCAGGTTGTGGCAGACAGTGCGTAACGCTTGGGCCGACTCGGCCAAGGCGCCTCGGTCATTGGTCGCCTCGTACCGGCGCAGCAGAGCCTGGCCGAGCACTGTGATCATCGCGCGCCACGCCTCGATGTCCTGTTCCGTGGAGACAACCATCCGCCCTGCGCTGATGGCGTAGTCGAGTGTCGCGATGTCGTTGGTCTGTTCGTAGAGCTGGACACCACTAAGAAACGCCTGCACAGCCGCCGGGTCGGACATGGACAACCCCCTCTGTGACCGTCCGCCCCATGACGAGCCCTGCGATGGTGAAACCGTCCAAGGCTTCCCCCTACCCCGTGCCGGTGTCGTGGCCGATCGCCCGGCGGAATTCCCTTTCAGGGCTCACGGTGTACCGCTGTCTGGCTTCGCCGTAAAGAGTTCCGGCTCAGGATTCTTCGGAAGGTTTCCCCATCGGATCTCCCTCACCGAAAGCGGGTACGAATGCGAAGTTGTGGTAGGTGTTCGCCGCCGTTTCCATTCCTCCACCCTCTGTACGCGATGGAATGCAGCACCGCCACCTATGGCCAGGCATGCCCCCAGCGTGACCATGTGTCATCTTTGTGATCCGTACAGGCTCGACCGGATTCCAGGACTCCGTAAACACCTTGCCACGTAAACGGGTTCGAGCGAGATGAGTGCGTCGCCGGGCGAGCTCGCCGGCGAGTAATTAGGCGTGACAGTAACCGGGAGCTTCCGCATCAGGCGGTGTCGGCGACAAACATGCTGAGCACGGTGTCGCTCCGGCGAAGGCGCCTGGTTCACCCGTGATGAGGAAGGCGTCGGCCGCTGCTCGCGCCGCCTGCTCGTCGTATGGCAGCAGGGCGGCCGTGCCGGCCGGCGGCAAGGACATGTACTCCTACGCCCGGCGGCCTGCTCGGCCGCACGGTCATCGCCCCCTCCCCGCTCGGCGCCGGCCTGATGACGGCGGTGATCGGCACGCCGTACTTCCTGTATCTGCTGGTACGGAGCCGACGGTAGCCCCGCGGGACCCCGTCCGTGGCATGGGTGCGCGGCACCCACCGACACCGTCTGACTCGACCTCGCCCCCGTCCACGGCCGGTCAAGGCACGGCAGGTCCGGTAAGGAGTCGGCCCTTCGTGTCGTACGGCCAGACGTTGGGGGTGCAGCCGTGCATCCCCTTGATCTGCTGCATCATCGCCGGGGCAGGCTTGCCCGCGCCGGGGCAGGTCACATGGCCGTGGCCGAGGAAGTGGCCGACCTCGTGGTTGATGATCAGCGCCCGGTAGGCGTCCACGTAGTCGACGTACACCGGAGTCGCCCGGCAACTGCTGGAGGCGGTCTGGGAGCACAGCTATCACGGTGACTCACGGCTGGTGGACGCCTGCGTCAAGCGGCTGCGCACCAAGATGGGCGAGCCGGCGGGGCAGCCGCGCTACATCCAGACCGTGCGCGGCTTCGGTTACCGGTTCCAGTCCCGGTGAAGCCACCGCTGCGTGGTCTGCGCGGCCGGCTCCTCGTGGCGTTCGTCCTCGTCGCCGCCGTCGCCACCCTGACCACGGGAGCCCTGACCTTCAGGGAAGCCCGCACCGGGGTGCTCCAGCAGGGCCAGGACACCGTGATCAAAAGATTCCGGTATCACGTCAACGCCGTTGCCGCGGGCATCACTTATCCGCCGAGCCGGGCCGACCTGGAGTGGGTCGCCGCAGAGGTGGCCCGCGCCGAACCGGCGCAGAACTGGCGCGTACTGGTCACCTATCGCGAGCTGCGCGCCACCTCCACGCCGCAGGACAGGTTCACCGAGCTGACGCCCGCCATGCGGTCGGCCGTGGGCTCCCGCCGGGCCGCCGTCTTCCAGCGGGTGTCGACGGACGACCGCTCCTCGCTCGTCGTCGGCCTGCCGGTCACCCTCGAGAGCCCCAGCGAGCACCCGGCGTCCGGGGTCGCGGTCTTCCTGACCGTGCGGCAGACCGTCGAACAGGGGTACGTCGATGCCCTGGTCGCCGCCATCGGGCGCGCCGTCGTGCCCGCGCTGGGCCTGGCCGTCCTGCTCGCCCTGCTGGCCGCCCGGGGTGTGCTGCGCCCGGTAAGGGAGTTGCGCCGCGCCACCCGCAGGATCGCCGAGGGCCACCTGGACACCCGGCTCGCCATCAACGGCTCCGACGAACTCGCCGACCTTTCGCACACCTTCAACGAGACCGCCGCCGCGCTGGAGGAGTCCGTGGCCGAGCTGCGCCGCATGGGGGCCCGCGCCCGCCGCTTCGTCGCGGATGTGTCGCACGAGCTGCGCACCCCGCTGGCGGCGATGTCGGCGGTCACCGACATCCTCGACGAGGACGCGGCCCGGCTTGCCCCGGACACCGCCACGGCCGTACGGCTCATCAGTGAGGAAACCGTGAAGTTGGCCCGCCTGGTGGACGACCTGATGGAGATCTCCCGCTTCGACGCGGGCGCGGTCGGCCTGCAACTCGACGACATCGACCTCGCCGAGTCCCTCCGGCGCACCCTCGTCGCCCGCGCCTGGTCGGCCACGGTGGACACCCGGCTCCCCGAGCCCGGCGAACTGCGCGGCCGGGTCGACCCGCGCCGCCTTGACGTGGTCGTCGCGAACCTCGTCGGCAACGCGCTCCGGCACGGGGCGTGCCCCGTGCAACTGTGCCTGTACACAAGGGAGATGACGGACGTGGACGAAGCGAGGTGGGCGGTCATCGAGGTGCTGGACAGTGGGCCGGGCATTCCCGCCGACGTCCTGCCGCACGTCTTCGACCGCTTCTACAAGTCGGACACCGCCCGGACCAGAACGGAGGGCAGTGGCCTCGGGCTCTCGATCACGGCCGAGAACGTCCACCTGCACGGCGGCACGGTCCGGGCGGCGAACCGTGCGGAGGGCGGCGCCGTGTTCACGGTCGAGATCCCCCTGCAACGACCTCTGGAACGGGGGGAGTCATGAGCTCCGCACGCCAGTGGTTCCGGCCCGCGCTGCTGTTCACGACGGCCCTCCTGCTCTCCTCCTGCGGTATCCCCGAGACCGGTGTGGTGGAGGCCGGAGAGCCGGCCACCGGCATCCGCCCGGCCCACGTTCTCTACTTCGTCAGCGAGGGCACTCTGCTCCCCGTCCGCCGCCAGGCCACCGGCCAGTTCGGCATCGAGACGGCTGTGGACATGGTGTTCCGGGGCCCGGACGTCCTGGAACGCCGTAAGGGCGTGACCACCGAGCTTCCCCTGCTGACGGTCGGACCCACGGTCCGGACGGACGGCGGGGGCGGCGAGCGGGTGTCGATCGAACTGCCCTGGGGCACCGGGCCACTGACCGAAACGGCCATCACCCAACTGATCTGCACAGTCGCCGAGGCCCGCCTCCTCGAAGCCCCGGACACCGACACCGCATCGATGAGAGTGACCGTGACAGTTCCCGACGCCTGGCACACCAAAGGCACCAGCGAGGCGTGCCCATCCGCTACGAGCGCCGACTGACTCCTTCTACGGCACCCGCCGGCACGCGTTCCAGGACGCCGCCCGCGAAGACGTCGTACAGCGGCAGGGTCTCCAGGTGCACGTATCCGATGTGGCAGTCGCATACGGCCAAAGGGCAGGCACGCGGAGCAAGCGCGGCACGGTAGGAGCCGTCGTAGAGATTGCCCAACTCGGTCCGTACGAAGTGACAGCGCCGGACCGTTCCCTCACCGTCCACGGAGATGACCGACTCACCGGTCCGGCACGGCATGCCGGCCGAGCGGTGCGGGTGCCGGCTGTACGGAAAGAGCGGGTCCAGCGCGGTCCACTCGGCGGCCTGCTCGTCCGTGTACGTGTGGCCCTCGGCGGCGTTCACCCACAGATACACGTGCTCCGGCAGTTCCGTACGCAGCCGGCGTGCGTGCTCCACATGCTCGGGCACACCGACGATCCCGACGCTGTGGCGCACTCCCATGGCGGACAGGCGGTGCGTCTTGGCCAGGAATCGCTCGTAGGGCGTCTGCCCGGGGTGATACGTGCACCACAGTGCGACGGTGTCGAGGTCCGCGTCCTCCAGCCAGTCGGTGCGGCAGCTCAGGTTGGTCTGGACGGCGACCCGTCGGACGTGTGGCTGGTGCGACAGCTCCACCAGGGTGCGGCGGTACCAGGAGCGGACCAGGCCCTCTCCCCACGGCGTGAAGAGCACCGAGAGGTTTTCCTCCCTCTGCTCGCGCGCCCACGCGGTGAACCGTTCAAGGGCCGCTCGGTCGGCTCGCAGTTGTGCGGTGGTGTCGCGCCGCTTCGCGAACGGGCAGTACGGGCAGTCGTAATCGCAGGAAGAGAGAGGGCCGCGGTACAGAATCGTCAGGTCCACGGAGGCCTTCACTTCATCTCGTAGGCGGCCATGGCATCCCGCACGGCCGGCGAGAAGAAGTCAGGGCCGATCGCGTCCGAGTGGGCGAGTCCCTCCGGAGAGAGAAGTAGCCGCCCCGCCCCGGACTCTTCGAGCCAGCCGCGGGCAGCGAGGGTGTCCAGCTCCGCGCCGAAGTCGCCGTGCGGGTCGGACCCGAAGCGGAGGCGGTAGTCCGCGACGGCCAGGCCCTCGACCTGGAGAAGGGACTGCAGCAGATGCCGGCGCCTTGCTTCGTCCTGGTCGACCCGTCGTCCGTGCAGTGCGCGGGAGAAGTCCTCGGTGGCGGTGTAGTCGTCGATGATGCCGCGGATCTCCCGCATCGACACGGCGTAGTCGAAGGAGTAGTGCAGCGTGGAGGTGTACGAGCGCGCACCGCAGCCCAGGCCGATCATGCCGTCGGTCTGGCAGGCGTAGTCGTCCGGTCCCTGCGGCGGCGCGTCCACGCGCCGGAACATCCGCATGGACACCTGTTCGTAGCCCTGGGACAGCAGATGGTCGCGTCCCTCCCGGTAGCGGCGCAGGCGTTCCTCGTCCCACTGCCGGTCGGCCGCCTGTGGGTCGGCGTGGCGGCCGAGACCGGTGAACGGGCGGATGTAGAGGGGATAGAGGTAGATCTCCTCGGGCTGCCAGGCGAGGGCCGCGTCGAGGGAGTATCGCCAACTCGCCGCGCTCTGGCCGTCGATGCCATAGATGAGGTCGATGTTGAGGACGGGTAGCGCTGCCTCGCGGATGCGCCCCAGCGCTGCCTCCACGTCGGAGCGCCGCTGGGGACGTACGGCGGCACGGGACTCCTCCTCCACGAAGCTCTGCACCCCGAGGCTGAGACGGGTGGTGCCCCGCTGCGCCAGCACGGCCAGCCGGTCGGCCGTCGCGGTCGCGGGGGACGCCTCTACGGACAGGGGTATCGCCCGCAGGTCCGCTCCCATCTCCTTCTCGGCGATGTCGAACAGCCGCTCCAGCTCAGTGGCCTCCAGATAGGTCGGTGTGCCACCGCCGAACGCGGCGTTGGCGAAGCGTACGGGCTCGTCCTCGCCGAGGGCCTCGCGGACGGCGGCGGCCTGGCGCCGCACCGCGTCCAGGTACCGTCCCGTCAGACCGTCGGGGGCTCCGATACGGGTGAACAGATTGCAGAAGCCGCAACGGACCTCGCAGAACGGAATGTGCAGGTACAGCGAGAGCGCCTGCCGGGATTCGCCCTCCCACAGATCCTTGAGCAGAGGCCGCGGGGTGAGCGGCCGGTATGCGGTCTTGTGCGGGTAGGCGTAGGTATAGCTCTGGTAGGGACGCGGCAGGACGGCCGGGGCCGCCGCGGAGGTGAGGGTCATGCGGACGGCTCCAGAAAGAAATGGCTGTAGGGCACGGTCCACACGGACTCGTGGCCGAGACGGTGGCCGCTGTAGCCGTCGTCTCCGTAGGCGGTGCCGTGGTCGGAGCAGACGACGGCGAAGCAGCGGCGGCGCGAGCTCATCGCGCTGAACAGCCGACCGACGTGACGGTCGATGTATTCCAGCGCCGCGGCATGGGTGCGCCGGCTGTCGCCCGTCTCCCTGGTGGCCCCGGGCAGGTGGAACCAGTTCGGCTGGTGCAGCGCGGACGCGTTCAGGAACAGGAACAGCTTCTGCTGCGGCGGCAGTTCGGCGACGACCTTCTCGGCGCACGCGACCTGGGCCTCGAAGGACGTCGGGGAGGCCACGGAGAACTCCGGCTCCCAGTGACTCTCCTGGAAGAGCCCCGGCAGGACGTCGCCCAGCGCGCCCCGCTTGTTGAAGAAGCCGACGCCGCCGACGCACACGGTGTGGTAGCCGCGATCGGCCAGGGCGGACACGAGGTTGGGGGCGTCGAAGACATACGTGCCGTCCGCCGTCGTCTCGCTGCCCGCGAACCGCGCCGCGAACAACCGCGGATGCGGACCGGGCTCCGCCGGAGTGGGAAGGAAACCCGCGAACATCGCCTGGTGCGAGGCGTAGGTGAAGCTCCCGGGCGCATGCCGCTTCTCCCAGGTGCCGCCGGGCAGATACGCGGCCAGGTTCGGCAGGCGTCCGGAGGCCGCCAGTTCGATCGCCACGTCGTAGCGAAGGGTGTCGAGGGTCAGGAGGAGCAGGTCGTCCCGGCCCACCACCTCGTTCATGTCGAGTGTCCTGGCCGGGGTGGGCGGAGGGGGTGTCGTGGCCGACTCGCGGTCGGGTTCAGGCTGTGGCATGTGCTGTCCTTGGCGGAACGAGGAGCGATGGAGCGGGTTGTACGGGAAAGCGGCCGGGGGCGAGGGACCGGAACGCGGCGATCTGGGCGGCGTATGTGTCCAGGTCCTCCGCGCCGCTGCCCGGAAGGCCGGTCAGGCGGGGGAGGAGATCTCCGAAGGCGTTCACCTCCGCGACGGCGAACCGCCGCCAGCCGATGGCCGGCAACAGATCGACCCCCACGCACAGGGTGCCGGGGAAGCAGGCCGCGGCGCGCTCGCTGATGTCGATGGCTTGTGCCCATCGGTCACCGGCCAGCGCCCGCGCGGCCGCGAGGTCGCCGCGGGCCCCGCCCAGATGGAGATTGGTGAGAGGAGAACGGCTCGTTCGGACGACGGCGTGTGTGGCCCTGCCTCCCACGACCACGATGCGCAGGTCCGCCGACCTGTTCCCGAGCGAGGCCTTCGGCAGCCAGCGCTCGATGTGCAGCCCGTCCGGGGCGAGCGTGTCGACGATCGTGGCGATCTCCGACTCGTCCGTGTAGCGGCGGATGCGCAGGGAGTTGTGGAGACGGCCGTCCTCGGTGCGCTCCACCGACGTGGTCGCCCGGATCCGGCCGGAAGAGGCCGTCTCGATCGCCAGGACGCCGGAAGCGGACGAGCCGTGGGCGAGCTTGACGAAGACACGCCGCGTACCGGCCTCATGCATGAGATCCCGTACGTCGCTCCAGCCCCGCACGGCTGCGATTCCGCCGGACGTGGGCGACGGCGGCACCGGTACGCCCGCGCCGGCGAGGCGGGCATGGCACAGCCGTTTGTCGAAGAGCACGGTCAGGTCTGCCGGAGCGTCGAGACGTATGCCTCCCTGCAGCGAAGCCACGCAGGCGAGGAAACCGGCGTACCAGCGCGCGGAACCCTCCACGCGTGTCGGATCCTCGACGCCGCGCAGCAGCCTGTCCACCTCCGCGTTCTCTCCGGGCGAGTCCAGGCGGACCACCTCGTCGTCGGCGAAGACGTGTCCGCCGTCATGGAGCACGTCTCGCCATTCGACGACGCGGGGCGTGCCGCAGCCCGCCGCCTCCGCAGCCGCGGTGAACAGGCTCAGCCTGCGGTTCTCCCCGTTGACGACGACCGCCCACCTCACCGCTGTGCCTCCCGGATCCGCGTGGCCCATACCGCTTCCCCTCCCACCGGCCGGGGGCCGGACGGCGCTACTCACCCACCGCGACGAAGCGCCAGACCGTACCGTCCTCCTCCTCGTCGGACTCCGCGTCGTCCTGGTCGGCGTCGACCTCGACACCGGCGGGCTGCAGCGTCTCCAGCAGACGGGTGCGCAGGGCCGTGCTCAGATAGTTGTGGTGCAGGTCCAGCTTCTTGAGATGCGTCAGCGGCTGGCCCGTCAGCAGCGCCGTCGCACCGTCGTCGGTCAGTACGCCCATGGAGACGTCGAGGACGTCGAGGCGCGCCACCACGGGGGCGGCTGCCAGCGCCGCGCAGATGTCGTCCTGTATCTCGCTGTTGCGCAGGGCGAGGTGGGCGAGCGCGGGAAGCCTGGTCCCCGCGAGGAACGGCTCCAGATCGGCCAGGTCGGCGTCGCCACCGTATTCGGACGTGCCCAGCCACAGATCGAGATGGACCAGGGCCGGCAGGTCGCTGCCGGCGATTCCGCGCACCGCCACGGCGGGCATGCCGCCGGTCTCGACGGTCAACGTGCGCAGCCGCTCATGGCGGACGGGAGGGAAGACCAGCTGGTTCCCGCCCCGGACGCCGAACTCCTCCAAGTCGGGGAACGCATCAAGGAGGGGACTGACATCGCCCTGGACGATCCACGAGATCTCGCACTCCTCCATCACGATGTCGGCGAGGAACAGGCCGCGCAGGGCGGGCAGCCGGTCACGGGCCGCGACCAGGGCCTCGATCACCGCGTCGGGGGCACTGTCGTACACGTCGCTCCACGCGCCGACGATCAGGGCGCGCACCTGCGTGGTGTCCACCGCCTTCAGGAAGCGTGCGAAGGCGTCCTCCCACTCTTCGTCGCTCTCGTAGGAGTCCACGGCGATGCGCCACGCCACGGACTCCGGCGACGGAAGAGACGTCGCACGGGAAGCCTCGGCGTCGGCATTCGGAAAGGTGAAGGCCGGCAGGCCGTGGAATTCCCCGAGGTGGCTACCGATGGTCATGCGCGCCCGCTCCTTCTTGCTGAGGCCGATGGATCGACGTAGTGCTTGCGAGCCTGGAGCGCGCCGACGCATCCAGGTAACGGAGTTCTACCAAGCCCCACTGACAACGCAGCGAACAGGGGTTGCCCGGTCGGCGAGACGTGATTGTCAGTGCTCGCCTCTACGGTCTCTTCCATGGCGCACCGAGTGCCTTCTCGGGAGGGAGACCCATGTATCGGCAGGGAGACGTTCTGATCGTGCCATTGGCGCAGGACGCGGTGCCGGACCACGCGAGGGACGCCGCGTCCGAACCGCGCGACGGCCGCGGCAGGCTCGTCCTCGCACTCGGCGAAGTCACCGGCCACGCCCATGCGGTGGTCGGACCGGGGCGGCTGATCCGGGAGAGCGGTGTGTTCGGCCCGATGTTGCTGCACGTTCCGGACGGCGCGCGCGTCGTGCACGAGGAGCATGCGGCGATCACGCTCCCGAAGGGCTGGTACCGCGTGATCCGGCAGCGGGAGTACGTCCCGGGTTCGGTGCGGATAGTCGCCGATTGACGTACACACGAGCGGATACGCCTGGGAGCAGGGGAATTTCGGAGGGGAACGGCGTGATGGATCAGAGCAGTTGGCGTGCGGTGGCAGCGGCGACGGGAGCGGGTGACCGGGCGGCCGCAGAGGAGGGCGTTCGACTCGCCTACCGGCGCGCAGGGCTGGCCGAACCCGCACGCATCGTGTGGACGCGCTCGCCCCGTGAGGCAGTGCGGATGCTCATGGGGGCGGAGGATGCGGACGGTTCGGACCTGGGCGACACGGGTGCGTGTGTCCGCGACGCAGTGCTCAGTAAGCCCTGGGCTGCGGAACGGGACCGTCTCCACAAGCATCTGGGACCGGAGGGCTGGAGCGGGCACTGGCGCGCCACGGGAGCGGCCCTTTGGGAGTCCACCCGAACCCTGGCGGACCGGATCCGGTCGGGGGTCGTCGAGGAAGAGGCCTCCGACCGGCGCGCGGAGACACAGGTCCGGCTGCTGCTCCTGGACGCGGTGCTGGGACAGCACGACGCGTCATGGCTGTGTGCGTTCGACACCGGCGATGTCGAGAACCCCCTGAGCGGTCTTGGCGCCGTGGCACGCAACGCGGGCTGGTGGTGGCCCTACGAGAAGGTGGCGATCGTCAGTGAACGGCCTCTGTGCCTCCACCGCGACGAAGCGGGACGCCTCGACAGAGGGGACGGCCCGGCTCTCGGCTACGCCGATGGGTTCGAGCTGTACGCCTGGCGCGGAATGCCCGTCCCGCGTGAGTTCCTGGACGAGCTGAGGTCGTTGACTCCCGAGCGGATTCGCGGCGAGGAGAACGCCGAACTGCGCCGCGTGATGCTGGAGTACTACGGCTACGACCGGTACCTGGAGGAGTCCGGGGCGGTGCCCGTCCATCGTGACGAGACGGGAGTGCTGTGGCGCGTCGAACTGGTCGGTGACGAGGACGTGGTGATGGTGGAGGTCGTCAACTCCACACCGGAGCCGGACGGTACGAGCCGCACGTACTGGCTGAGGGTCCCGCCGACGACCCGTACCGCCAGGCAGGGGGTGGCGTGGACGTTCGGTCTGGACGCTGAGGTCTATGAGCCGTTGGGGCAGACCTGAGCGCCGCGGACGCGGGCGACACAAGCTGCAAGGGCAGAGGGACGGCCGGCCCCCGGCTCGCCGGGCTGGTGACCCGTCCGTAGTCGTTCGCCTCCCGTACCGCCGACTTTCACATCGGCGCCACAGCAGCCTTCCCGGGCGTTCGGTGCTGTTGGAACACTCCATTCACACACGTTCCAGCAGTAACCGGCCATCCGAACTCCGTCAGGACCGAGGTCACACAGCCATGTCATCAGTGAATCGGCGTCGCTTCCTCCAACTCGCGGGCGGCACCGCGGCTTTCACCGCCCTGTCGAGCAGTATCGAGCGCGCCGCCGCGCTGCCCGCGCATCACCGGTCCGGCACGATCGACGACGTCGAGCACATCGTCGTCCTGATGCAGGAGAACCGGTCCTTCGACCACTACTTCGGCTCGCTCAGAGGTGTCCGCGGTTTCGGTGACCCGCGCCCGTCCACGCTGCCCAGTGGCAAGTCGGTCTGGCACCAGTCGGACGGCACCAAGGAGGTGCTGCCCTTCCACCCGGAGGCCGACGACCTCGGCATGCAGTTCCTGGAGGGCCTGCCGCACGGCTGGCCCGACGGACATGCCGCCTACAACGACGGCAAGTACGACAAGTGGGTCCCCGCGAAGGGCTCCACCACCATGGCGTACCTGACTCGCGAGGACATCCCGTTCCACTACGCGCTCGCGGACACCTTCACCGTCTGCGACGCGTACCACTGCTCGTTCATCGGCTCCACCGACCCGAACCGGTACTACATGTGGACGGGTTACACCGGCAACGACGGCGTCGGCGGCGGCCCGGTCCTCGGTAACGACGAGCTCGGCTACGACTGGACCACGTACCCCGAGCGCCTCGAGGAGGCCGGGATCTCCTGGAAGATCTACCAGGACATCGGCGACGGTCTGGACGCCTCCGGCTCCTGGGGCTGGATCGCGGACGCGTACCGGGGCAACTACGGTGACAACTCGCTGCTCTACTTCAACAAGTACCGCAACGCCAAGCCCGGCGACCCCTGGTACGACAAGGCTCGCACCGGCACCGACGTGAAGAACGGCGACGGCTACTTCGACCAGCTGAAGGCCGACGTCAAGGCGGGCAAGCTGCCGCAGATCTCCTGGATCGCCGCCCCCGAGGCGTTCTCCGAGCACTCCAACTGGCCCTCGAACTACGGCGCCTGGTATATAGCCCAGGTCCTGGACGCCCTGACGTCCAACCCCGCGGTCTGGGCGAAGACGGCGCTGTTCATCACCTACGACGAGAACGACGGCTTCTTCGACCACGTCGTGCCGCCGCTCCCGCCGCGCTCCGCCGCGCAGGGCAAGTCCACGGTGGACGTGGAGCCGGACCTCTATAAGGGCGACGCCAACCGCGTGGCCGGTCCCTACGGTCTCGGCCCGCGCGTGCCGATGCTGGTGGTCTCGCCCTGGAGCAAGGGCGGTTACGTCTGCTCCGAGACCCTCGACCACACCTCGATCGTCCGGTTCATGGAGCGCCGCTTCGGTGTGCGCGAGCCCAACATCTCGCCGTGGCGCCGGGCCGTCTGCGGCGACCTCACCGCCGCCTTCGACTTCTCCCGCAAGGACTCGCGCCCCGTCGAGCTGCCGGGCACCGACGGCTACGAGCCGCAGGACCGCGAACGGCACCCCGACTACAAGCCGACCCCGCCCTCCGACCCGCGGCTGCCCCGGCAGGAACGTGGTCTGCGCCCGGCCCGCCCGCTCAAGTACGCGCCCCTCGTGGACGGTTCGGCGGACCCGGCGGCCGGCAAGTTCACCCTCACCTTCGGCTCGGGCGCCAAGGCCGGCGCCGCGTTCCTCGTCACGTCCGGAAATCGCACCGACGGCCCCTGGACGTACACCACCGAGGCGGGCAGGACGGTCTCGGACACCTGGAACTCGGCATACTCGAACGGCTCGTACGACCTCACGGTGCACGGTCCGAACGGCTTCCTGCGCGCCTTCAAGGGATCGGGGAAGACCGCGGGACCCGAGGTCACCGCACGCCACGTCGGCGACGACGTGGAGCTGACCTTCACCAACAAGGGCTCCGGCACGGTCGACCTGAAGCTCACCAACGGCTACGGGGGGCAGGCTCGTTCGTTCAAGGTGCGGGCGGGTGCGACCGTGCGGCACAGGGTGGAGCTTCGGGCGAGTGGGCGCTGGTACGACCTGACCGTCGTGTCCGGCACGGACTCCGGGTTTCTGCGGCGGTTCGCGGGGCATGTCGAGAACGGCCGGGCGGGCGTGAGCGATCCGGCGATCGTGACCGACTGATGGATACACGAACTCTGGTTGTTTTCCGGCCAACTCGCGGTAGTGTGCCCCGGTGACCACGCATTCGAACACTCCTGCAGGTTGGTACCCGGATCCGCACGGGGCGCCCCAGACGCAACGCTACTGGGACGGGTCGCAGTGGACCGAGCACACGAATGCGGACCAGCAGGCCCAGGCGGGACAGCAGGTGCCGCAGCAGGCCCAGCAGCCGTACGGACAGCCGGCGGCAGGCCCCGACCCGCGCGTGCAGAAGCAGGTGCAGCAGCAGGCCGGGGTCGCGGCCGGCGGCGCGGGCGGCGGCACCCTGTTCACCGAGCCGGTCCTGGTGGTGAACCAGAAGGCCAAGCTGATCGAGCTGACCAACGAGTACAAGGTCATGGACCAGCAGGGCAACCAGCTCGGCTCGGTCGTCCAGGTCGGGCAGAGCGCACTGAAGAAGGCTCTGCGCTTCGTTGCCAGCGTCGACCAGTTCATGACGCACAAGCTGGAGATCCGGGACGCCTACGGCCAGCCGGTGCTGCTGCTGACACGGCCCCGGAAGTTCATGAAGTCGCGGGTGATCGTGACGCGCCCGGACGGTTCGCCCGTCGGCGAGATCGTGCAGCAGAACATGATCGGGAAGATCAACTTCGCGATCAACGCCAACGGCCAGCAGGTCGGCGCCATCAAGGCGGAGAACTGGCGCGCCTGGAACTTCGCGATCGTCGACCACGCGGACAACGAGGTCGCCCGGATCACCAAGACCTGGGAAGGCCTCGCCAAGACGATGTTCACCACTGCGGACAACTACGTCCTGCAGATTCACTTCCAGCTCCCCGAGCCCCTGCTGAGCCTCGTCGTCGCCACGGCACTGACCGTGGACACGGCGCTCAAGCAGGACTCCCGCGGGCTGGGCTGACCCTGCACACGGCAATCCGCTGACAAGAAAGGGCGGCTGCGGATTTTTCCGCAGCCGCCCTTTCTGTGCAGGGGGTTTCAGCAGGGGGTTTCACAGGGGCGTCAGATGCCCCGGGTTCGGTACCGCTCCAGGCTGCTTCGGCAGCAACGAGGGCTCGTACGCCGCCGATCCGGGCTCCAGTGCCAGCACCGCGGCGACCGGATGGTCCTCGTCCACCACGGGTTCCGACACCGCGAGTTCCGACACCGCGAGTTCCGGCAGTTCCGGTGCCGAGCGCGACAGCGTCACCACGCCCCAGGACGCCAACCCCGCTCCCACGGCGGCCAGCAGCAGGCCCGCCGCGCCGCCCCGGATCTGGTCGCCCAGCAAGGAGAGGCCGATCGCCGCGGCGGCGACCGGATTGGCGAGCGTCACGACGGCGAGGGGAGCGCCGAGCCCACCGCGGTAGGCGGTCTGCGACAGGAGCAGGCCACCCGTCGCGAAGGCCGCCACGAGCAGGGCCACCACGATCACTTGGGCGCTGAGCAGCGGGCCGGAGCGGTCCGTCGCCGCCACCGTCACCGTCTGCGTGAGCGCCGACGCGACACCCGACGCGAACCCGGAGGCGGTCGCGTGCCGCAGCCCCGGCCGGGTGCCGGGCCGCGACAGGATGCCGATCAGCGCGGCGGTCGTGGCGGCCACGCCCAGCGCCTGCGGTGTGCTCAGCACGTTGTCGGGCGCGTGCCCGGACGCCGTGACGAGCAGCGCGGCCAGTCCGATCAGGGTGAGCGCGGTGCCGCGCCACTCGACCGCGCTGACCCGCCGTCCGGCGACGCGCGCGCCGAGCGGCACCGCGGCCACCAGAGTGAGTGCGCCGAGCGGCTGCACCAGCGTGAGGGTGCCGTACTTGAGCGCGGCGACATGCAGCAGCGCGGCGGACGCGTTCAGTACCACCGACCACCACCAGGCCCCGCTGCCCAGCAGTCGCAGCACGCCCGAGTCGGCGGTCCGGGAGGCGAGCCGCTCCTGGGCCACGGCCGCGGCGGCGTACGCGACGGCCGAGAACAGCGACAGGACGACGGCGGCGAGAGTGGCGTTCATCGACCTGCCCCCACGAGTTCCGGTACGGATTCCTTGGCCTCGCCGGCTTCCCCGGCGACGAGCTCTTGTGCGCGCCCGGCGGTTGTGTGCGTCTGGTGCGGGAGGTGGATCACGGCGAGGGCGATGCCGAGCAGTGCGGTGGCCACGATCGCGTCGAGCCAGTAGTGGTTCGCCGTACCGACGATCACCAGCAGGGTGACCAGCGGATGCAGCAGCCACAGCCAGCGCCACCGGGAGCGGGCCGCGGCGATCAGGCCGATCGCCACCATCAGCGCCCAGCCGAAGTGCAGCGAGGGCATCGCCGCGAACTGGTTCGCGATCTCGTCGGTCGCCGGGTGCGCCCCGTACACCGTGGGCCCGTACACCTGTCCGGTGTCCACCAGGCCCGCCGCGGCCAGCAGCCGGGGCGGGGCGAGCGGGAAGGTGAGATGCAGTACCAGGGCGGCGGCGGTGACCACGGCCAGTACCCGGCGGGCCCACACGTAGTGGACCGGGCGCCGCAGGTACATCCAGACCAGGAAGGCCACGGTGGCCGGGAAGTGGACGGTCGCGTAGTAGGTGTTCGCGAGGTGCACGAGGGTGCCGCTGTGGAGCAGCGCGCCCTGCACGGCGCCCTCGCCGGGCAGGTGGAGGGCCCGCTCCCAGTCCCAGACGTGGTCCGCGTTGCGGAAAGCCTCGGCGGTGTGCCCGGTGGCCAGCTGCCGACCGAACTTGTAGACGACGAAGAGTCCTACGACGAGCAGGAGCTCACGGATGATCGGCGGCCGCGTCGCGGTGTGCTGCGGCGACGGCCGCCGTCTCGCCGCGGCCGGCTCCGGTTCTGCAGGCTCGGTTCGGGAATCCATCCCCCGGCCCCTTTGCTGATGGTCTTGCGTGGGGTGGTGCGCGGTGAGCCCAGGGCAGGATCCACTCGCCGTCTACCCGACATGGGAGTGGGTTCTGTCCAGGACTCATCGATACGACAGGGTACCGATACGGTCATGTACCGATACGGCAGTGTACCGATACGAGGCCGTACCGGTACACTGGCGTATCGATTAGACTGTGTGAAGCGGACCACCCACCGAGCGAGGAGAAGAGCCATGACGTCGCAGGCCGCGGACGGACCGGAGACGGTCGTCGCCTCGCGCCGCTCCAAAATCACGCCCGAGCGTGAGCAGGAGTTCTACGACGCTGTGCTCCAGCAGATCCGCGAGTGCGGCTACGACTCGCTCACCATGGACGGCGTGGCCGCGAGCACCCGCTGCAGCAAGTCCACGCTGTACCGGCAGTGGAAGACGAAGCCCCAGTTCGTGGCCGCCGCGCTGCGGGCCAGGCGCTGTCCGCGGTTCGCGGGCATCGACACGGGCTCGCTCGCCGACGACCTGCGCGCGGTGGCGCAGACGGCCGACGACTGGTCGGGCCCCGACACCCAGCTGCTCCAGGCCCTCGGCCATTCCGTGATGCAGGACAAGGAGCTGCAGGACGCGTTGCGCCACGCCCTCATCGAGCCCGAGGTCGCCGCCGTCCAGGCGATGATCTCCCGCGCGGTCGACCGGGGCGAGATCGCCGCCGACCACCCGGCGCTGGAATTCATCCCCGCGCAGCTGTTCGGTGTCGTACGCGTGCGTCCTGTCCTGGAGGGCCGGAACGCGGATGCGGCGTATCTCACAAAGTTCGTGGAGGCGGTCGTGATTCCGGCCCTGGGCCTGACCTGAGACTCAGGTCGCCGTCCGCGGGATGACCGGACGTCGGCCTGCTCGCGCCGCACCGTGGGGACGGGGGCGGCGCGCACCCCCCGGCCGGGTGGGGTTCCCCTTGAGCGGAGGGGTGCCCCACCCGGCCGATCTGTGTCCGGGGGGCCGGGAGATGTACGGGCTGTACGGTCCAGGAGACGTACGGGCTATACGTTCTGCCCGCTGCCGCTGGTACCGGAGGCGACCTTGATGCCCTTGGTGATCTCGTCGATCACGGCCTGCTTGGGCGCCTTGGAGCTGACGTCGATGCCGAAGCGGACGACGACCAGCGACTTGGAGTCGACGGGGGAGGGGAAGACGAGCGACTCGACATAGCCGTCCTCGCCCTTGCTGGTCACGACCTTCCAGCGGACGAGATAGCCCTTCTCGCCGGCCACGGTCACCGCCTTGGAGGCGAGTTGCGTGTGCGAGGTGATCTCGCCGTAGCCCTCCCCGTAGGACTCCTCCGCGTTTTTCGAGATGTCCTCCTTGGCAGCCGCCTCGGCCGTGGTGGCCTTGATGCCCTGCACCTGCGCGAGCGTCGAGTACGCGCCGCCCCGCTGGCAGTTCTGCGAGGTGTCGCCCGGGCACTTGTAGGTGGCGTCGGTCGACACGGCGGCGCCCCCGGTGCCGCTCTGGCCGGTCCAGTCGTCGGGCACCGGGATGCTGATGCCGCTGAGCGCGTCGGTGGCGTAGCCGTCCTCGGTCTGCGGCTGGGCCGACTCGCCCGGCGCCGGGGTCTGGCCGCCGGAGCCCCCCGAACCGCCGGGAAGGCCGCCCGGCCCGCCCTGGCCACCGTCGGGCCCGGCCGTGCCGCCCTGGCCGCCGACTCCGCCCTGGCCGCCGGGAGCCTGGGAGTTGGCGCTGTTCCCGCTGCCGCCGTCGCTCTTGGTCAGGGCGTACACGCCGCCGCCGATGCCCGCGAGAACCGCGATCGCGGCCGCGACGGCTATGCCGGTGCGCAGCCCGCGCCGTGGTGTAGTCGGGGGAAGGGCCGGATAGGGGCCGGCGGCCGGCGGGTACGCCGGGGAACCCCATGCGGCGGCCGACCCGACGGGGCGGGTCTGGTCCGTCCATGTCTTGCCGTCCCACCAGCGTTCGGTGGCGGGACTGTCACTTGTCTGCCCGGGGTCGGGATACCAGCCGGGGGGAGTCACCTGCGTCATGTGCTTACCGTATGAGCCCTGGGTGAAAGGGGGATGAGAGGGGGGCCCGGGAGCTTCATTTCGACCGGGAGCGTCATTTCAAGACGACCAGCCGCACCGGCGCCTCACGCGCCTTGGGCGGCAGCCGCAGCCCGTCCCGACCCGGAGTGAGGGAGCCGAGCACATTCGCGTGCCGCGCCCCGGTGCTCACCGGGTCGGTGCCCGCGAGGCCGTGCAGGGTCAGGAATCCGAGGACGGCGAAGGCGTACGCCTCCTTGGCGGTCGAGGACAGCCCCAACTCGTCGGAGGTGCGCAGCGCCGGCCCCGCCAACTCGGCGCCCAGCATCGCCATCAGCACCGGATTGCGGGTGCCGCCGCCGGACGCGATCACCTCCGTCGCCCCGACCGAGCGCGCGGCGTCGGCGACCGTGCGGGCGGTGAGACGGGTGAGGGCCGCGATGACCTCCTCGGCGGTCAGAGTGCCGAACCCGGCCAACGCGTCGCGCAGATAGCCGAGGTGGAAGAGTTCCTTGCCGGTCGTCTTGGGTGCGGGCAACGCGTAGTAGGGCTCCGCGAGCAGACGCTGGACAGTGGGCCGTGGACGGTGCCGCGGGCGGCGAGGGCGCCGTCGACGTCGTGGTCGAGGCGCCCGCCGGTCAGACCGCGCACGACGACGAGGAAGGTGTAACCGGCCGCCGCCCAGCCCATGACGCGTCCCGCGCCGAGCGCGATGGCTCGGGCGACCTCGCGGCCGGGCGGGCGCACGGCTCACGTTCCTCCTTGAAGGCCGGCGTCTCGTCCAGCCGCAGCCACAGCGCGCCCAGGCCGAGCGGCAGCGTCAGCAGGAACGGCAGCCGCCAGCCCCAGTCGCCCAGCTCGCGCGCGCTGAGCACCGTGGCGAGCAGCGCCGCCACCCCCGCACCGCCCAGCAGACCGAGCGCCACTGTGAACGACTGCCACGACCCGTACAGCCCGCGCCTGCGCGGCGGCGCGAACTCCGTCATCACCGACACCGCGCCCCCGAACTCCCCGCCCGCGGAGAGTCCTTGGAGTACCCGGAGGAAGGTGTGCAGCCAGGGCGCCAGGGCGCCGACCGTGGCGTACGTGGGCAGCGCGCCGATCAGGCAGGTCGCGGCCGTCATCAGGACGATCACCAGGATCAGCACCGGGCGGCGCCCGATCCGGTCGCCGAGCCGTCCGAACAGCGCCGCTCCCACGGGCCGGAAGGAGAACGCCAGTGCGAAGGACGCGTACGTCTTCACCAGGGCCTCGACCTCGCTGCCGCCCTCCGGTGTGAAGAACCGCGCCGCGATGATCGTCGCGAAGTAGCCGTAGACCCCGAACTCGTACCACTCGATGAAGTTGCCGACGGAGCCCGCCAGCAGGGCTCTGCGCCGGGTGCGCCGGGGGTCGGCGGTGCGCGGGGCGAAGCTGTGCGCGGGGCGCTCATGGGTTCCTCCCGGGGCCGTGTCGCTGCCTGACGATGTCGGAAAGTCAGCTTCATTCTCGGGGCTGTTGACGGTCGACAACTTTCACGGCGGCTGGTCGGCGCCCCGACGCGTCGCCTGCGGACACCTTGCGTCACCTGTCTCGGCAACAGGTGCCCTGACCCCCCTCCACATCGGCTTCCGGACGGCTAGGCTCGATGCCAGTACGTCGTTTGGGCGACCTTTGGGGAGGTAGCGGGATGACGGAGGCACGGCCCGGACCGGCCGCCTCGGCCTCCTTGTGGGAGCGAGAGGCGGAAATCGCCGACGTCGAAGGGGCCGTTCAGTCCCTGCGCGCGGACGCCTCGTCCTCGGGCAGCCTGCTGGTGTTCAGCGGCGAGGCGGGCATCGGCAAGACCGCGCTGCTCGCCGAGACCCGCCGGATCGCGGAGGCCCACGGCTGCACCGTGTGGTCGGCGCGCGGCGGTGAGACGGTCACCTCCGTCCCCTTCAACGTCATACGGCAACTGCTCCAGCCCGCCATCGTCTCGCTGATGCCCGAAGAGGCTCGCGAATACCTGGGCGACTGGTACGAGATCGCCGGACCCGCGCTGGGCATCACCGACCCGGGTGACCGGCAGGCCGACCCGCAGGGCGTGTGCGACGGACTGGTCGCCGCGGTGCGCAGGCTGGCCAAGCGCGAGTGGCCGCTCGTCCTGATCGTCGACGACGCGCACTGGGCCGACCAGGAGACCCTGCAGTGGCTGGCCGCGTTCGCCGAGCGTCTGGACGACCTGCCCGTCCTCGTCGTGGTCGCCCGCCGCCCCGGCGACGTCACCGGCGAGCGGGCCCGCCAGCTCGACGCGGTCGCCGCGGCGGCCCGCCCGGTCGTCACCCTCAGCGAGCTGACACCCGAAGCGACCGCGGGTCTGACCCACGTCACGCTCGGGGAGCACGCCGACGCCCCGTTCTGCCGCGAGGTGTGGGCCGTCACCGGCGGCAATCCGTACGAGACCGTCGAACTCCTCGCCAAGGTGCAGGACAGCGAGCTGGAGCCGGTCGAGGCGTCGGCCGCCGAACTGCGCGCCCTGAACCGCTCGGCGCGCGGCCGCGGACTCGTCGCCCGCCTCGAAGGACTCGGCATCGACGCCACCCGGTTCGCCTGGGCGGCCGCGATCCTCGGCACCGCGATCTCCCTCGACCTCGCCGCCCAGCTCGCCGGGATGCAGCGCGACGAGGCACAGCGCTGCGCCGAACTGCTCGGCGCGGCCCGCATCCTCACCGCGACCGACCCCGCGAGCGGTCAAGTGGCCGACGGCAACCTGGAGTTCGTCCACCCGCTCATCGCCACTGCCGTCTACCGCTCGATCCCGGACGCCCTGCGCACCGCGATGCACGGCCAGGCCGCGTGGGCCGTCACCGACTCGGGCCGCGGAGCCGCCGCGGCTTCGCGCCACCTCCTCGAAGTGCACCCGGACGACGACCCCGAACTCGTCGAGCAGATGCGCGAGGCGGCCCGCGAGCACCTCGCCGTCGGCGCCCCCGACGCGGCCAGGCGCTGCCTGGAGCGCGCCCTCGCCGAGCCCCCGCTGCCGGAGGTCCACGCGCGCGTGCTCTACGAACTGGGCTGCGCCACCCTCCTGACCGCCCCCTCCATCACGACCAGACATCTGCGCGCCGCGCTCGACATGCCCGGCCTCGAAGGCGATCTGCGCGTGGACGCCGTCTTCCGCCTCTCGCAGGCGCTGCTCCACAACGACCAGCTGGAAGAGGCCGTCCGCACGGTCGACGCGGAGACGGCCCGGCTCGCTCCGGGACCGGCCAGGATGCGGCTGCAGGCCGTGCACTACATGTGGGAGGGCATCCACGCGGGCGAGGAGCACTCTCCCGAGCGTTCCCGCAGCCTCGCCGAACTCGTCAAGACGTGCACCGGCCGCGACAACTCCGAGCGCGCGCTGCTCATACTGCGCGGCTTCGACGCGATGACCCGCGGGGAGAGCGCCGAGGAGGTCGTGGAGCTCTGCGACCGTGCCCTCGTCAACGGCCGCCTCGCGCCGGGACTCGGCTGGACCGACACCGAGTGGGGCATCGAACTGCTGCTGATGCTGGCCAACGCGTACGCCTACGCGGACCGGCTCGACCGGGCCGACAGCCTCTACACGGAAGCCCTGCGCACCTACGAGGCGGCGGGCTGGAGCGGCGGTCACCTCGCCCTCGCCCATGCCTACGTCGGTGTCGGGCATCGCAGGCGGGGTCGGCTCAGGGAGGCGGAGACGGCCCTGCGCGAATCGCTGCGCATCGCCGAGCGGGTCGGGCGTGGACTCCCGCTCTACTGGACCGCCACCTGCAACCTCGTCGACACGCTCCTCGCCCGCGGCGATGTCCAGGAGGCCTCGGCGATCGCCGAGCAGTACGGCTTCGCGCCGCCGTACCCGTCCACGATCGTGCTGCCCGACACCCGCTCCGTACGCGGTCGGCTGCTCCTTGCCACCGGTCGCACGAAGGACGGCATCAACGAACTCGAGGCCGCCGAGAAGGCCGCCGCCGCGCGGGGCCACCACAACACGGTGCTGGCGCCCTGGGCGCTAGACCTGGCCCGCGCGCTGGCCAAGGACGACCCCTCGCGCGCCGCCGCACTGGCCACCGACGCCCGCCGCAGGGCCGAGCGCTTCGGCACGGACACCGCCATCGGCGAGGCCCTGCGCTGCGCGGCGGCCCTCGAATCGGGCCAGCGCGCGGCACGCCTGGCCGCCCAGGCGGTCACTTACCTCGAGGCCTCTCCCTGCCAGTACGAACACGCGGCGGCCCGCGTCGAGTACGGCATCGCCGCGCGCTCGGTCTCCGAGCTCAACAAGGGCCTGACGCTGGCACGTTCGTGCGGGGCGGACGGTTTGGTGGCGAAGGCGGAGGCGGTGCTGGCGACGGGGCGAGGGCTGCGGTAGTTCCCTCGGGCCCGTCACCCCTCAAAGGAGCTGATCGGTCACTGTCTCCAGGCGCTTCCAGCCCTCCCGGTCGTACGTCCCCTCGTGCGCCCACGCGGGACTCGTACCGTCGAAGTACCCACCCGTGCCCGACTCGCCGGTCACCAGGGCGAGTACACCCGCCGCGCCGTCGGCGACGGTGGTCCACGTCTTGCCACCACGCCCGGCAGGGTCACCCTGACGGTCAGGATCCCTCCGTGTCCTCTTCCGCCAGCACCCGCTGGGCCACCGCGAACGCCGAATTGGCCGCCGGTACGCCGCAGTACACGGCCGTCTGGAGCAGTACCGCGCCGATCTCCTCGGGCGTGAGACCGTTGCGCCGCGCCGCGCGGACGTGCATCGCCAGCTCGTCGTAGTGGCCGTGCGCCACCAGCGCCGTCAGCGTGATCATGCTGCGCTCGCGGCGGGCCAGCGTCGGGTCCGTCCAGATCTCGCCCCACGCATAGCGGGAGATGAAGTCCTGGAACCGGGCGGTGAAGGGGGTCTGGCGTGCCTGCGCGCGGTCCACGTGTGTGTCGCCGAGGACCTGGCGGCGTACCTCCATGCCCCGCTGCGCATACCCGTCGAAGTGCCCGCGCAGTGCGGCGAGCACCGCCTCCGGGCGCTCCGCGGGAGCGAGGTGGGAGGCACCCGCGAGCTCGGTGAGCGACGCGCCGGGCACCGCGTCGGCGATCTCCCGCAGGTGCGCGGGCGGGGTCGCCGGGTCCTCGCGGCCCGCGATCAGCAGAGTCGGCGCGGTGATCGACGCCAGCTGGTCGCGGAGGTCGAAGGCGGCCAGCGCGTCGCAGCAGGCCGCGTACGCCTCGGGGTCCGCGGCGCGATGGTCCGCGACCAGCTCGGGAACGGTGAAGCCGGGCGTGAACCAACGGGAGTTCGCGGTCTCGGCGAGCGCGGCCAGGCCCACGCGGCGTACGACCTCCGCGCGCTCCTGCCACGTCTTGGAGCCGTTGAAGTGGGCCGAGGAGCAGATAACGGCGAGGGAGGACACCCGCTCGGGGTGGTGCACGGCCAGGTGCAGGCCGACCGCGCCGCCGAGCGAGACGCCCGCGTAGCCGAACCGGTCGATGCCGAGCGAGTCGGCGAGCGCCAGCACCAGCTCGGCGAGGTCGGCGACCGTCGCGCCCGGGCCGATCAGGTCCGCGGGTGAACCGCCGTGGCCCGGCAGGTCCCAGCGGACGACCCGGTGGGCGACGGACAACTCGGGCGCGACCTTGTCCCACAGGGCGCTCGAGGTGCCGAGCGAGGGTCCGAGGAGCAGTGGGGGAGCGGTGGCGGGTCCTTCGGCGTGGTGGCTGAGCAGTTTCTGGGTCAACGTCGCTCCAGTGCACGGTCGGTGAGGGCTCCCGCGGAGCCCGTGTAGCGGGTGGGGTCGGTGAGATCCGCGAGGTCGAGCTCCTTGAGCTCCGGTTCCTCGCCGAGCACGTCCACCAGGGGCCGGTTCTCGGCGACGGCGCGCTGCGCGGCCCGCGTCAGCAGCTCCTTGGCGCGGGCCCGGCCGAGCACGGGAGCGAGCTCGACGGCCAGTCGCTCGGAGACGATCAACCCATGGGTGAGACCGAGGTGTTCACGCATGGTGTCCGCGTTCACCCGGAGCCCCTCGACCAGCTCGGCGGCGTTCCGCGCGGCGCCGCCGACCAGCCTCAACAGATCGCGCAGCGGCTCCCACTCCGCATGCCAGGCGCCGGCCGGCCGCTCGTCCTCGGCGACCATCGACGCGTACAGCGTGGCGGCGAGCCCCGGCGCGCGCCGGGCCGCAGTGGCGATCAACGTGGCCGCCACGGGGTTGGCCTTGTGCGGCATGGCGGAGGACCCGCCTCCGGTCCCTTCGGCGACCTCGGCGATCTCTGTACGGGAGAGCGTGAGGATGTCCGCCGCCATCTTGCCGAGGGCTCCGGCCGTGAAGGCCAGGCCCGCGGCCAGATCGGCGATCGGCGTCCGCAGGGTGTGCCAGGGCAACGCCGGTTCGGCCAGGCCGAGTTCACGGGCATACGACGCCACGAGGGCCTGCGTGTCGTCGGTGCCGAACGCGGTGAAGGCGGCCAACGTCCCTGCGGCACCGCCGAGTTGGGCGGGAAGCCGGACGGCCGCAAGCCGGTCCCGGGCGTCCAGCGCCAGCGACCGCCACCCCGCCGCCTTCAGTCCGAAGGTCGTCGGTACGGCGTGTTGGGTGAGCGTCCTCCCCGGCATCACCGTGTCACGGTGCGCGGCGGCCAGCCGGCCCAGCCCCCGCGCCGTACGGTCCAGATCCTCCAGAACCAGAGCCAGGGTGCGACGGGCGATCAGCATCATCGCCGTGTCCATGATGTCCTGGCTGGTCGCGCCCCGGTGGACGTACGGCCCGTGTTCCTTGCCGACCGCCTTCGTCAGATCCGCGACCAGCGGGATCACCGGATTGCCGCCGCCTCGGGCGCGCAGCGCGATCGACCGGACGTCGAGGTCCGAGACCGCGACGGCGGACACCGCCGACCCGGCCTCCGCCGGGGCCAGCCCGAGCCCCGCCTGAGCCCGCGTCAGTGCCGCCTCCGCGTCGAGAAGCGCCTGCAGAAACGCGTCGTCGGCGGTCGCGGCGGACGCGGCGGAGCCTGCCCACCCAGGGGCGAGCAGGGCATCGGAAGGGGCCAAGGTCACCGGAACTCCAGGAAGACCGTTTCGCCTTCGCCCTGAAGGCGGATGTCGAAGCGGTACGTGCGGTGCGCTCCCTCGGCCGCGATCAGCGTGGCGCGCCGGTCGGCCGGGAGCGAGTCGAGCAGCGGGTCCGCGCCGTCGGCGAGGTAGGCGCGAGTGAAGAGGTGGTGCACCAGGCCGCGGGCGAACACGCACACGCTGATGTACGGCAGCCCGGCGTTCCCCGGCGGCAGCGTGGAGAGGGCGTAGTGCCCGTCGGCGTCCGTGGCGACCCGGCCGAAGCCCGTGAAGTCGATGCCGTTGCGGCCCAGGAAGCCGCCCGTCGACGGGTCGCGCCGCATCGAGCCGGGGGCGCCCTGGAGTGAGCCGTCGGGCGCCGCCTGCCAGAAGTCCAGCAGGGCGTCGGGGATCGGTGTGCCCGCGCCGTCGTACACGTAGCCGTGCAGGGTGATCGTGTCGGGGTGGCCCTGGGGCGCGACCTGCGCGCCGCCGGGGAAGGGGAGGGCATGGCCGTAGAAGGGGCCGATGGTGTGGGACGGGGTGGGGAGCAACCGCTCGGTCATGCTCAACGGCCTTCCTCGATCCAGGTGGCGGAGGGACCGTCGAGGACGATGTCCCATTCGTAGCCCATGGAGAACTCGGGCTGCGAGAGGTCGTGGTTGTAGGTGGCGATCAGACGGTTCCGGGCTGCCTCGTCCGTCACGGACCGCAGGATCGGGTCGTACCGGAACAGCGGGTCGCTCGGGAAGTACATCTGGGTCACGAGCCGCTGGGTGAAGGCCGTGCCGAAGACCGAGAAGTGGATGTGCGCGGGCCGCCACGCGTTGGTGTGGTTGCCCCACGGGTACGGGCCCGGCTTGATCGTGGTGAACGTGTACCGGCCCTGATCGTCCGTCAGGGTCCGCCCGACACCCGTGAAGTTGGGGTCGAGCGGCGCCGGGTGCTGTTCGCGCAGATGGGCGTAGCGGCCGGCGGCGTTGGCCTGCCAGATCTCGACGAGCTGGCCGCGCACGGGACGGCCGTCGCGGTCGAGCAGCCGACCCGAGACGGTCATGCGCTCGCCGATCGGCTCGCCCCGGTGCTGGAGGGTCAGGTCGTTGTCGATCTCGGTGATGTCGGTGACGCCGAAGGCCGGGCCTGACAGCTCGACCGTCTCCGGGTCGCCGCCGTTCACGGCGACCAGCGGCTGCTTGGGGTGGCGCAGCCGGGAGCTGCGGTACGGGGCGTAGTCGCGTGCCGGATGGTGCTGGACCGGGGCGCCGCCGGCGACCGCCTTGTCGTAGGCGTCCTGGAGATCCTTGATCTCGATGTCGATGTCCGACTGAGTGAGAGCCATGGTCGACTTCCTATCGTTCGAGGACGAGGGCGAGACCCTGGCCCACACCGATGCAGAGGGTGGCTACACCAACTCCGGAGCCCTTGCGGGCGAGTTGGTGGGCGACGGTTCCGGCGAGCCGGGCGCCCGACGCGCCGAGGGGATGGCCGAGGGCGATGGCGCCGCCCTGCGGGTTGAGGACCGCCGGGTCGAACTCGGGCCACTCGGCCACGCAGCCGAGTACCTGGGCGGCGAACGCCTCGTTCAGTTCAAGAGTTGACAGATCGTCAAACTCCTTGCCCGCCTTGGCGAGTGCGCGATTGACCGCCTCGACGGGGGCGAGTCCGAAATACTGCGGGTCGAGAGCGGAGACGCCGGTCGCGCTGATGCGGGCGAGGGGCTCGCGGCCGGTGGCCTTCAGACCCTCCTCGTCGACCAGGAGCAGAGCGGCCGCGCCGTCGTTCAACGGCGACGCGTTGCCCGCCGTCACCGTGCCGTGCTCGGTGCGGAAGGACGGCTTCAGCTTGGCCATGGCCTCCAGGGACGCCTCGGCGCGTACGCATTCGTCAGCGCCGAAGACGACCGGATCGCCCTTGCGCCGCGGGAGGGAGAGGGGGGCGATCTCACCGTCGAACAGGCCGTCCGCCTGTGCCTGGGCCGCCTTGCGGTGGCTGGCGAGCGCGAACTCGTCCTGCTGCTCACGCGTGATCTTGTGCTTCTCGGCGATGAGTTCGGCCGACTCGCCGAGCGGGATGGTCCACTGCGGGTCCATCCTCGGGTTGACCATGCGCCAGCCGAGCGTGGTCGAGTACAGCTCGGCGTGTCCGGCCGGGAAGGGCTTGTCGCTCTTGGGGAGGACGTAGGGGGCGCGGGTCATCGACTCGACACCACCGGCCAGGGCGATGGAGGCGTCGCCGAGCGCGATGGCCCGCGCGGCCTGGATGACGGCTTCGAGCCCGGAGGCGCACAGCCGGTTGACGGTCACGCCGGGGACGCTGGTGGGCAGACCGGCCAGCAGGGCGGCCATCCGGCCGACGTTGCGGTTCTCCTCACCCGCGCCGTTGGCGTTGCCGAAGTACACGTCCTCGATCCGGGACGGGTCCAACTCCGGGGTGCGGCCGAGGAGTTCACGGATGGCGTGGGCTGCCAGGTCGTCCGGGCGGACGGCGGCCAGCGAGCCGTTGTACTTGCCGATGGGAGTACGGACCGCATCGACGATGTAGACGTCCTTCAGGCTCACGGCCGGCTCTCCTCAGTGAGTTCATCAGTGAGTTCATCTGTGACACGGACCTTGGCGGCGGTCTTGGCGACGATCTCGTCGGTGGCCACACCGGGCGCGGTCTCCACCAGCACCAGTCCGTCGTCGGTGACGTCGAGGACGCCGAGGTCGGTGATGATCCGGTCGACGCACGCCTTCCCGGTGAGCGGCAGCGCGCACTCTTCAAGGATCTTCGGCGAACCGTCCTTGGCGGTGTGCGTCATCACGACGATGACGGTGCGGGCGCCGTGGACGAGGTCCATCGCGCCGCCGATGCCGGTGATCATCTTGCCGGGGATCGCCCAGTTGGCGAGGTCGCCACCCGCGGACACCTGCATCGCGCCGAGCACGGCGACGTCGATGTGACCGCCGCGGATCATCCCGAAGGACAGCGACGAGTCGAAGAACGAGGCCCCCGGCAGGACGGTGACGGTCTCCTTGCCGGCGTTGATGAGGTCCGCGTCGACCTGGTCCTCGCTGGGATAGGGGCCGGTGCCCAGGATGCCGTTCTCCGACTCCAGGATCACCTCGACGTCCGCCGGGAGGTAGTTGGGGATCAGCGTCGGCAGGCCGATGCCGAGGTTCACGTACTGGCCGTCCTGCAGCTCGCGCGCGGCGCGGGCGGCCATCTCTTCCCTGCTCCAGGCCATTACTCGCTCACCGTTCCGTCCGCCGCGGGCGCCGAGACCGTCCGCCGCTCGATCATCTTGGCGGTCGCCTGCTCCGGCGTGAGCGCCACGACACGCTGCACGAAGATGCCCGGCAGATGTACCGCGTCCGGGTCGATCCCGCCCGGCTCCACGAGCTCCTCCACCTCGGCGATGGTGATACGCCCGGCCATCGCCGCGAGGGGGTTGAAGTTGCGGGTGGACTTGTTGAACACCAGGTTGCCGTGCCGGTCGCCCTTGGCGGCCCGTACGAGGGCGAAGTCGGTGCGGATGCCGTGCTCCAGCACGTACTGGGTGCCGTCGAACTCGCGCACCTCCTTCGGTGGGGAGGCCAGTGCGACGCCGCCCTGTCCGTCGTACCGCCACGGCAGCCCGCCGTCCGCGACCTGGGTGCCGACCCCGGCCGGGGTGTAGAAGGCGGGGATCCCCGCGCCGCCCGCGCGCAGCCGCTCGGCGAGTGTGCCCTGCGGGATCATCTCGACCTCCAGCTCACCGGCCAGGTACTGGCGGGCGAACTCCTTGTTCGCGCCGATGTACGAGCCGGTGACGCGGGCGATCCGCCCGGCCGCGAGCAGGATCGCGAGGCCGGACTCCATGGCCCCGCAATTGTTGGAGACCACGCCGAGCCCCGAGACGCCACGTTCGTACAGAGCCTCGATCAGTACGTTCGGCACACCGCTCAGGCCGAAACCACCGACCGCGAGTGTCGCGCCGTCCGGCACATCGGCCACCGCCCCCAGGGCCGTGGCGACCACCTTGTCCATCCGTGAAGCCCCATCTCTCCCGAGCGTCCAGCGTCTCAGTGAGTCAATCGATCTGGTCAGTCGATCTGGTCAGTCGAACCGGTCAGCTGAATTAGTCAGTGCGCTGATTATTTCTTCGAGGTTTCAAACACGCTGCCATCCGATCCCCGGAGAGTCAAGACCCGCAGGGAATATGCAGGTGAGAGTCCTGGGGAAGGAGGGAGGCAGGCTCGACGCCGGACGGGTATCGTTCAGTACACCAACGAATACTGAGGAGCGCATATGGCCGCGGTGGACCTCTCCACCCACCCCGGGCACCTGGCCCGGCGGCTGCAGCAGGCGCACTACCTGCTGTGGAACACCATGGTCTCCGAGGAGATCACCTCGCCACAGTTCGCGGTCCTGAACGCGCTGGTCGCGGAGCCGGGCCTGGACCAGCGCACGGTGGGGGAGCGGGTGGGACTGGACCGGTCCACCATCGCCGAGGTCATCAGTCGGCTCAGCCGCCGCGGTCTGCTCGACAAGGTGCGTGACCCGCAGGACGGCCGCCGCTCCGTGCTGCGCCTGACGGACGAGGGGACGCGGACGCACCGGAAGCTGACCGTCCGCACGGCGCGGATGAACCAGGTCTTCCTGGGGCCGCTCTCCGTAGAGGAGCAGGCCGTCTTCTTCGACCTCATCCAGCGGGTCTCGGACGCCGCGGAGGGGCTCCGCAATCCGACGGAACCCCTCATCGCCCAGCGCTAGGGCGACAGGCCCTAAGCGTCCAGTCGTTCGACTTTGTCGATCAGGAGGGCGTACGCGAGGAATCCCGCCACCGACAGCGCGGCGACGTAGACCAGACCGCCCGCCATCGAGCCCGTACGGTCGATGATCACGCCGATGACGATCGGGGCGAGCGCGCCGCCGAGGTTGGCCGCGAAGCTGAACGTGCCGCCCGCCAGACCCATCAGGCGGACCGGCGCGATGTCGGAGAGTGCCGCCCAGCCGAGCTGCATGAAGCCCTGGGCGAAGAACGCCGTCGACATGAAGAAGATGACCAGGGGCACGGAGTCCGTGAAGTTCGCCGCCACGATGATCGGCGCCAGGCACAGGCCCGTCATCACCGGCAGCTTCCGCGCCCAGGTGCGGGACATGCCGCTGTGCAGCAGCCGGTCCGAGCCCCAGCCCGCCATCAGGACGCCCACCATGGCGGAGAGGTAGGGCAGCGATCCCCAGAAACCCGCCTTGATGGTGTCCATGTGCTTCTCGTCGACGAGATAGCTGGGGAACCAGGTCAGGAAGAAGAAGAGCACCGAGGTGTTGGCGAACTGCGCGATGTACAGGCCCCACATCCGGCGGCTCCTCGCCAGGATCGCCAGCCCCTGCCAGGTGGACTCGGTGCGCGCGGCGGCCTGCTCGTCGGGCGTGCCGTCGCCGTCCTGGCGGATGTACGCGAGTTCCTCGGCGCTCACCCGCGGGCTCTGCTCCGGGGTGTCGTACACCCGCTTGAACCAGAACGCGGAGAAAAGCAGTCCGACGACGCCGGTCGCCAGGAAGATCGACGGCCAGCCGAAGTGCACGACCAACAGGGAGAGCAGCGGCACGGCGACCGCGAGACCGACGTACTCGCCCGCCGTGTACCAGGCGGTGGCCCGGCCGCGCTCCTTGCTCGGGAACCAGTTGCTGACCAGCCGGTTGTTGGCCGGGAACGCCGGCGTCTCGAAGAGGCCGAGGCCGACCCGCAGGCCGATCACCACACCGAAGGAGCGGGCGAAGAAGAACGCGACGGTGCACAGGGACCAGCCGACCATCGCGTAGCCGAACGCCAGTTTCGGGCCGACCTTGTCGACGAGCCAGCCGCCCGGCACCTGGAGCGCCGCGTACACCCATGAGAACGCCGAAAGGATCAGGCCCGCCTCGGTGGCGGACAGCTTGAACTCGTCCGTGATGTGAGGGAGGGCGACCGCCATGTTCGTACGGTCGAGATAGTTGATCGCGGTGATCATGAACAGCGAGACCAGTAGACCGTAGCGGGCCCTGCTGCTCGCCGGGCGGGCCTTCTCGCCCGCCGGGGCGGACGGGGTCGTGACGGCAGTGCTCATGGCTGCTCCTTTGCGGCCGTTCCAGTATGGGCCCTCGCTCAGGTCCACTCTGTGGACCTCGGCGGAGTACCGTGCCTGTGCAGAGTCGTCAGGAGGGCCGCACCGTGGTCCGACCTCGAGGAGGAACAGATGGCAGCCGAGTCTGAACCCGCCGGTATGCGGACCGTCCAGCGGGCGATCGACATCCTCGGACTCTTCGACGAGAGTCGCCCCGCGATGTCCGTCCGCGAGATCGTGACCGTCTCCGGACTGCCGAAGACCACGGTGCTGCGGCTGCTGGGGACCCTGCGGCTGAACGGTCTGCTGTGGGTGGACGAACACGGTCGCTACATCGCGGGCCCGGCGCTGCTGCGCTGGTCCCGCCTGGCCGAACAGGCCTGGCGGCTGCCGCCCGCGGCCGGCGTGATCCTGCGGAACCTCGCCGCCGAGTACAAGGAGACGGTGCACCTCTACGTACGCCGGGACATCCACCGCGTCTGCATCGCCCAGGAGGAGGGCCCGCAGACCCTTCGGCAGGTGGTCCGCGTCGGCGACGAACTCCCCCTGTGGGCGGGCGGCGTGGCCAAAGCCCTGCTCGTCGACGCGTCGGACGCGCTGCTGCGCCGGGTCGCGGAGGCCTCGCCGTACGGGGCTGCCCATCTGGACACCCTGCACTCCTGGGTCGCGGAGGCGCGTGAACACGGGTTCGCGACAAGTCATGGTGAGCGCGAGGAGGGGCTGTCCGCCGTGGCCGTTCCGGTGCGGGGGCGGGGCGGAGTGGTGGCCGCCCTGTCGTTCGGCGGGCCGAGTACGCGGTTCACGCAGGAGCGCGTGGAGCGATTCGCGGAGGGGCTCGGGGCGGCGGCGCGGGAGTTGGCGAAGACGGGGCTGCCGTTCGAGGCGTGAGCCAGACCCTCGTCACCTGTTCCCCGCACACTCCCGCGGACTGGTGGGTCACCGTCGATCAGGCGCGGCACACCGCGCAGGACGGTCTCAGCGACGCGGCGACGGCTCCCGATCTGCTGCGGACACTCGCCGGACTCGACCGGGCACGCCGCGCCTCGGCGGCCGCCGTCGGCGCCGCGGTCGAGGCGCTACTCACCGCGGGTGTCGGCTGCGAGGACATCACGGTCGCCTTGGGGCTGGACTCGGTCGAGGCGGCACGGGACGCGCTCGCCGCCGCCCGCCAGGAGGCGGGAGCGGCGATCGAGCGTCGGCTGGGACACCGCACCCAGGACCTGTCCGGCCGATGTCCGGGTCACTCCTTCGCGAGGACCACCCATACCTGACCCGTCGCGAAGTTCATCGGCGTACCGTCGGTCGTCGTGAACTCCGTGCCGTCCGTGGCGGTCGGGCGCTTCCAGTTCACATCGAAGACCTGGCCGTCGCGCAACACCTTGGCGGTCCCCGAGCCCACGGTCTCCGTGTAGGGCGAGTTGTTGCCCAGGACGTCGTGGAATGTGGACTTGTGCACCTTCACGTACTGCACGACGACGGTCGCGGGCGCCACCTTCTTCCCGTCGGTGGTCACCGTCGGCGTCCCGTCCATCGACACCAGCCAGCGGTGTCGGCTCGCGGACCAGTCGAAGGTGAAGCGGGCCGACGGGAAGCGCACCGTGCGTGAGGTCTCCGGGGTGCCGCCCTCGGGGGGCGCGCCGAAGTGGAATCCCGTGGTGAGTGCGTCGGCGCCCGGTGTCGAGCGCACCAGCTCCCGGGGGCGCAGATAGAGGTTGTGCGGGGAAGGCTTGTCATTGCCGCGGTAGTAGGCGTCGGAGTGCTGCTCGGGTGGTGCCGCCGTCAGTGGTGCCTTGTCGATGAGCGGCAGCAGCTTGTGCTGCGCTCCCGAGAAGGCGAGCGTCGGCTCGTCGAACTGGCGCAGCAGCTCCAGGTCGGACTCGCGCGCGCTGCGCACCGGTCCGATGACCTTCGGCAGCTTGCTCGCGTAGATCGCCATCAGTCGGCTCAGGCCGCCCTCGACCTGCTCCGCGTACACAAGGTCCGCCGCGTCGAGGCCCGTCTGCGGCCGGGCCCCACGCACGTTGTCGATCTTCACGGCGAGTACGGGACCGACGCTGTCGGTGCTGGTGCCGGTATCGCCCTGAGGCTGTCCCTGGCTTGGGCTTGGGTTTGGGCTGGGGCTGGGGCTGGGGCTGGGAGCTCGGCCGCGCCCGTCGTCGATCGCGCCGCCGCCCGAGGTGCAGCCCGTCAGAAGGGAACCCGTCACCGCGGCGGTCAGCAGCGTCGCCGTCATCGCGCCGCGCCGCATCCGCGCCATCTGCCGCATGCCCACCGTGCCACCCTCTCCCGTGCCATTGATTGTGCGCTCATATGTTCATCGATGGGCATACCCGCACAGTTCTGTTCATGCGCGTCGAGGTGGGCCGATCGGCCCATGAAGGGGACTGATTACTCAGTCTCCAGGGTGGCGTCGATCGGGCGATCAGGCGATCGGGTGGTCAGGCGATCGGTCGATCAGGTGATTGGGCGGTCAGATGATGTGGAGGTCGGGCGATCGGGCAGTCAGGTGATCGGGCGATCAGTCCTGCGGTCCGAAAATCTCCGCGAGGTCGTACCCGAGCGGCTCCTCCAGCTGGCTGTACGTGCAGCTCTCGGCGGACCGGTCCGGGCGCCAGCGGCGGAACCGGGCCGTGTGGCGGAACCGGACGCCGTTCTCCATGTGGTCGTACGCCACCTCGGCGACCTGCTCGGGCCGCAGCGGCACCCAGGAGAGGTCCTTCTTCGTCGACCACCGGCTGGGCGCGCCCGGCAACCGCGCGGACTCGTGCGCCGCCTCGTCCGACCAGGCAGCCCAGGGATGCCGCTCGACATCCGCCATGCGCAGGGGCTCCAACTCCTCCACCAGTTCGGCCCGCCGCTTCAAGGGGAAGGCGGCGCTCACCCCCACGTGCTGGAGGGTGCCCTCGTCGTCGTACAGCCCAAGCAGCAGGGAACCGACGATCGGGCCGCTCTTGTGGAGGCGGTAACCCGCGACGACGACGTCCGCGGTGCGCTCGTGCTTGATCTTGAACATGGCCCGCTCGTCCTGCCGGTATCGCAGCGTGAGTGGTTTGGCGATCACCCCGTCGAGGCCGGCCCCCTCGTACTGCTCGAACCACCGTTCCGCCACCTCGCGTTCCGTGGTCGCCGGCGCCAGATGGACCGGAGGCGTCACCCCGGACAGGGCCATCACCAGCAGGGCGCGCCGGTCACCCAGCGGAACGTCGAGCAGGGACTCGTCGGCCAGTGCGAGCAGATCGAAGGCCACGAACGACGCCGGGGTCTTCTCGGCCAGCATCCGCACCCGCGAGTCCGCCGGATGGATGCGCTCGGTGAGCGCGTCGAAGTCGAGCCGTCCTTCCTTGGCGATCACGATCTCGCCGTCCACCACGCACCGCCCCGGCAGCCGCTCCCGCAACGCGTCCACCAGCTCGGGAAAGTACCTGGTCAGCGTCTTCCCGGTGCGACTGCCGAGCTCGACCTCGGCGCCGTCGCGGAACACGATCGCGCGGAACCCGTCCCACTTCGCCTCGTACTGCATGTCCGGCGGGATCTTCGCCACGGACTTGGCGAGCATCGGCTTCACGGGCGGCATCACCGGCAGATCCATGCTTCGATTCTGCGGCGTCCTGACGACGTTCGCCCGGTGTGGTTCGCCCGGTGTGCGAGGCATGCCTGCTGCGCCTACCGTGGCTCGCATGGCCGATGCGGTGGAACTCGAGGCAGCGGGGAGGACCGTACGTCTGTCCAGCCCGGGCAAGATCTTCTTCCCGGAGCGCGGCTTCACGAAGCTGGACCTCGCCCAGTACTACCTCGCCGTCGGCGACGGCATCCTGCGCGCCCTGCGCAACCGCCCGACCACCCTGGAGCGGTACCCGGAGGGCGTCGAGGGCGAGAACTTCTTCCAGAAGCGGGCGCCCAAGAACATGCCCGACTGGATCCCGACCGCTCACATCACCTTCCCCAGCGGGCGCAGCGCCGACGAGATGTGCCCCACCGAGGTCGCCGCCGTGCTGTGGGCCGCGCAGTTCGGCACGCTCACCTTCCACCCGTGGCCGGTGCGCCGGGACGACGTCGACCGCCCCGACGAACTCCGCATCGACCTCGATCCGCAGCCCGGCACGGACTACGACGACGCGGTGCGTGCCGCCCACGAACTGCGCGAGGTTCTCCATGAGTACGGGGATCTGCGCGGCTGGCCCAAGACCTCCGGCGGACGCGGCCTGCACGTCTTCGTGCCGATCGCGCCGCGCTGGACCTTCACTCAGGTCCGCCGGGCCGCCATCGCCGCCGGGCGCGAGCTCGAACGCCGGATGCCCGATCAGGTGACCACCGCCTGGTGGAAGGAGGAGCGCGGCGAGAAGATCTTCGTCGACTACAACCAGACCGCACGGGACCGCACCATCGCCTCCGCCTATTCGGTGCGGCCCCGCCCGCACGCCCCCGTCTCCGCGCCCCTGCGCTGGGACGAGGTGGGCGACTCCCATCCCCGCGACTTCGACCTGGCGACCATGCCGAAGCGCTTCGCCGAACTCGGCGATGTACACGCGGACATGGACGACCACGCCTTCTCCCTCGAAGCGCTGCTGGAGCTGGCCAGCCGCGACGAGCACGACCACGGCCTGGGAGACCTGCCCTATCCCCCCGAGTACCCGAAGATGCCGGGCGAGCCGAAGCGGGTGCAGCCGAGCCGGGCCAAGCACGAGGACGCGTAGCGCTCCAGCACCCCGGCGCTGTCCCAACGGCGTACGCCCGGCGCGCTGAGCGGATCACCGAGAACCCCTCGTCGACGGACGCGGCGGATACGCCGAGGATCGGATCGGATCTGATCGGGGAGTGCTCTCATCGCGTGCGGCCCGCAGTTATCCTGATCCGCAACCGCCGATGAGGAGTGCCGAGGTGACCGGGACAGCGCCGCGCCCCACGCTGGAGGCCGTGGCCGCGCGGGCCGGGGTCTCCCGGGCCACCGCGTCCCGTGTCGTCAACGGCGGTGACGGAGTACGCGAACCGCTCGTCGAGCGGGTCAGGCGGGCCGTCGAGGAACTCGGTTACGTTCCCAACCAGGCCGCGCGCAGCCTGGTGACCCGGCGCCACGACGCCGTCGCCGTCGTCATCGCCGAACCGGAGACCCGGGTCTTCGCCGACCCCTTCTTCGCTCTCCAACTACGCGGCATCAGCAAGGAGTTGACGGCACACGACTCGCAACTCGTGCTGCTGCTCACGGAAGGTCGCGACGACCACGCACGCGTCGGCCGCTATCTCGCCCGTGGGCATGTCGACGGCGCGCTCGTCTTCTCGCTGCACCTCGACGACCCGCTGCCGGAGCTGATCCGCGGCGCGGGCGTGCCGACCGTGTTCGGCGGCCGGCCCGGCTGGGGCGACGGCACGCGCGGCGCCGTGCCGCCGGTGTACGTCGACAGCGACAACCGGGGTGGCGCCCGCGAAGCCGTACGTCACCTCGTCGGACTCGGCCGTACGCGCGTCGCACACATCACCGGCGCCCTCGACCAGACCTCCGCGGTCGACCGGCTCGACGGGTTCCGGGATGTAATGGTCGACGTCGATCCGCGGCTCGTCGTCGAGGGCGACTTCACCCCCGCGGGCGGCGAGCGCGCGATGCGGGAGCTGTTGGAGCGCTGCCCGGACGTGGACGCGGTGTTCGCGGCGAACGACCTGAGCGCCTCGGGAGCCCTGCGCGTGCTGCGCGAGCGGGGGCGGCAGGTGCCCGACGACGTCGCTGTGATCGGGTTCGACGACATGCTGCCGGTCGCCGAACAGACGGACCCTCCGCTCACGACGATTCGTCAGGACATCGAGGAAATGGGCCGGTTGATGGCTCGCCTGCTGTTGCGGGACCTCGATCGCCGGGCCGGTAAGGGAAGTTCGGGCGGCGGGCCCTCCAGTGTGGTGCTGCCGACGACGTTGGTACGGCGGGCCTCCGCATAGGTCCTGGCCGGTTGCCGCGCTGTCGTCACTCCTGGTGCGGGCCCAAGTTGCCCAGCACTTCGCCCAGTTGAGATGGGGTGAGGGATGGCTCGGGCAGCGCTGAGACGAGGGGGGAGGCGCGCAGACCGTCCAGGAGGAGGGCGAGCGGGCGGCGCCAGGCGTCCGGGGCCGTGGTCGTGAGGGCCGGGACGGCGCGGCCGAGCGCGGCCAGTGTGAAGAGGAGGTCCTCGGTGGTGAGATCGCCGCGGATCGTGCCCTGCTCACGGCCGCGGCGCAGGAGCACCTCCAGGGTCTCCCGGTTGTGGGCGTGTACGGCATCGAGGGAGTCGACGCCCTCGAGGTGGGTGGTCATCAGGTCGTTCGTACCGCGGTCGGCGGCCAGTCCGGCGAAGACCGTCTCCAGATAGCCCAGCAGACCTGGCCAGGCTTCCTCGGTGGTCCTGGCCCGCTCTCCGGCGTCCATGGTCTGCGTGAGCGAGTCCCGAAAGACCTCGTCGACCAGTGCGGCGCGGCTGGGGAAATGCCGATAGAGCGTGGCGTTTCCCACGCCGGCCCGGCGGGCGATCACATCAAGCGGTGCGTGCAGCCCCTGTGCGGCGAACACCTCACGGGCCGCCTCGACCAACGACTCGCGGTTGCGCCGCGCATCGCGCCGCCGTACCGGATCGGGCCCGTTCACGCCGACCGTCATGATCTCGCCTCTCGGTAGTACCGGGGACAGCTCCCCAGTACTGATGCTATCGTCTACCGCAGAAGTGGGGAGTTATCCCCGCTTAGGTGGAGGCGTGAAGGGGCGGGTCATGGATGGCCGGGGTACTCGCCGGACTCGCCGAAACCGGGGTCGATGTCGCCGGGGCCGGCGCCGATGTCGCCGTCGGCACGTCTGCCGGCGCGGTCCACGGCTCCCGGCTCGCCTCCGGCATCAGCCCGGACGAGCTGTACGAGGGTCAGCTCGCCCGGGCCGTTGCCGTCGACGTGACGGTCACCTCGAGGCAGACGGCCCGCTTCCTGTGGGTGGCACTCGGCTCCCGTCGGGAACGACTCGGTGGCCCCGTGTTTCGGGCCCCACCGAGTCGTACCTCAGCTCTCCTGCGGCGCGCTCTTGATCACCGCGAAGCGTGCCCCGTACGGGTCGGCGAGCTTGGCCATGCGGCCGACGCCCTCCAGGTCGGTGGCGGGCATGCGGACCGTGCCGCCCAGCTCCTGGGCCTTGCTGACCGTCGCGTCCGTGTCGGTGACCTCGAAGTACGGCAGCCAGTACGCGCCGGACTCCGTTTCGGTCGGGGCGTCGGCCAGCGGGACGATGCCGCCGAACATGTCCGTGTCCTCGGTCCCCGCGGGGTTGATACAGGTGTACGTGCCGCCGGGGAACGGCATGGCCGAAGTGGCCCAGCCGAACACGGAGTTGTAGAACGCGGCGGCCGCGGGCTCGTCCGCGGTGTAGAGCTCGACCCAGCACAGCGAGCCGGGGTCACCGGCCACCTCGATGCCCTTGGTCTGGCCCGGCTGCCAGATTCCGAAGGGCACGCCCGCCTCGTCGCCGAGGATCGCCATGTGGCCCTTGCCCATGACGTCCATGGGCTGGACGATCACGCTGCCCCCGGCCTGCTCGGCCGCTTTGGCGGTGGCATCGGCGTCAGGGCTCTGGAAGTACACGGTCCAGGAGGGCGGGCCCTGCTCCTCGGTGGTCTGCATGCCGCCCGCGGCGGTCTTTCCGGCGAGTTGGAAGAAGCCGTAGCCACCGGCGTCGGGTCCCGCGGACTGGAATCGCCAGCCGAAGAGGTCCCCGTAGAAGGAAGTGGCGCCCTCGATGTCGGGGGTGCCGACATCGAGCCAGTTCGGGGCGCCGGTGACAAAGCGGGTGGTGAGCATGATTGCCCTCCTTTGAGAGGTCCCGTTGCCTGCACTGCCGAGTCTTGCACCGCCCACTGACAATCGCTGCCGAGCCGCCCGCCGCGGATTTGTGCGACGCCCGCGGTTGCCCTGGGTGACCGGGGAGGTTCGTTTTGTCTTCACGCCTCCCGCGCGCCGCCGTGCCCTTCCGTATCCGGCGGGGCCATCATCGGGGCCACCGGCGGCATCGGAACACGGCGTTGATCCCGCGTTGATCGAACGTTTTTCGCCGCGCGGCACGATCTTCACCATGCACACCGACACCATTGCCCCGGCCGACATCGACTGGCAGGACCAGGCACTGTGCGCGCAGACCGGGGCCGATTTCTTCTTTCCCGAGCCGGGCAGCTCGGTGCGGGAGGCGAAGCGCATCTGCGGCATGTGCGAGATGCGCTCCGCCTGCCTCCAGTACGCCCTCAACAACGACGAACGCTTCGGGGTCTGGGGTGGCCTTTCCGAGAAGGAGAGGATGAGCCTCAGGCGTACGGCTGAGTAGGCCTGGCCGGGACGGCTGAGTAGGCCTGCGGCTAGGATCCCGGTGGCGCACCCGGGCGTGGAGCAGAGGCAGACTCGCCGCCCTCTCAAGGCGGATACGCCGGTTCGAATCCGGTCGTCCGGGCTGCGCCCGGTCCAGGGGGACCGGGATACGGGGTCCTGTAGAGCAGAGGCAGACTCGCCGCCTTGCTCAGGCGGACACGCCGGTTCGAATCCGGTCAGGACCACGGCAGTGCACACGCGGGGCGGGGACGACATGGGCGAGGGTGGCGGGGTCACCGAGGACGAGCTGGTGGCTTTCCACCGTACGGTCGGGAAGTTGCGGGCGCTGCCCGTCGATGACCCGGTGCGGTTGCGAGCCGAGCAGGTCGCGGCGTCGTTCGCGCGGGATGGGCGGCTCGGACGGCGCAAGGCGCGCGGGGCCGCACTGTCCGCCGCCGACGCCGCCACGATGGCCGCGACCGCGACCGGCGCGCTCGACCGGCGCCAGGACGCGCCGCTGGCCCCTTCCGGTGCCCATGACGGCTCCGGCGGTGTCTTCTTGAAGCCGCGTGCCTGCTATGTCTGCAAGGCGGCGTATCGACAGGTCGACTCCTTTTATCACCGGCTGTGTCCGGACTGCGCCGCCGACAACACCGCCCGGCGGGCGCTCAGCACCGATCTGAGCGGCCGCCGCGCGCTGCTCACCGGCGGCCGCGTCAAGATCGGTTTCCAGTTGGCGCTGATGATGCTGCGCGACGGTGCCGAACTCCTGGTCACCAGCCGCTTTCCGCACGACACCGTGCGTCGCTTCCGCGCCGAACCGGGCAGCGGGAAGTGGCTGGACCGGCTGACCGTGCTGGCTGTGGATCTGCGTGATCCGCGCCAAGTCCTGGGGCTCTGCGAGCAGTTGAGGCAGGAGGGCGAACACCTCGACATCCTGGTGAACAACGCCGCGCAGACGGTGCGGAGACCCGTCGAGTCGTACGCCCTGCTGGCCGCCGAGGAGCGCACCGGGCTGCCCGAAGGCGCCCGGCAGGCACCGGGGTTCACCTCGATGCGGGCGCTGAAGAGTGGCTCCTCGGCGCTGCCCGTCGCGCTGCGGGACGCCGACGAGGCCGGGCTGCTGCCCGACCCCTCCCCGGAGAACTCCTGGTCGGCCCGTCTCGGCGAACTCGACCCGGCCGAGGTCCTGGAGACCCAGTTGGTCAACGCGCTCGCCCCGGCACTGCTCTGCGACCGACTGCTGCCCCTGCTGCTCGCCTCGCCCCACCCTCGCCGCTATGTCGTCAATGTGACGGCCGTCGAGGGCCGTTTCGCCGTACGCAACAAGATGGCGGGCCATCCGCACACCAACATGGCCAAGGCCGCCCTGAACATGCTCACCCGCACCAGCGCCGCCGAACTGGCCGAACAGGGCGTGCACATGTGCGCCGTCGACACCGGCTGGATCACGGACGAGAACCCCGCTCCGAAGAAGGAGCGGATGGCGGACGCGGGGTTCCGCACGCCGCTCGACATCGTGGACGGGGCGGCCCGGGTGTACGACCCGATCGTGCGGGGCGAGGCCGGCGCACCCGTGTCCGGGGTGTTCCTCAAGGACTACCGGGAGGCGGAGTGGTGAGCGGGGCGAAGCCGACGGCGACGGCAGCCGGTGATCAGCGGCGCATCGCCACGAATATCTCCGTCCAGAACCGCTGCTGCTGCTCCGACGCCCCCACCAGATACGTCGCCCGCAACTTCGGCGGCAGCAGTGGTACCAGCCGGGTCACCACCGTGCGGTGCTTCTTCAGCTGGGACAGCTCCGCGTTGGCGAGGATCTGGTGGACCACATCACTGTCGTCGGCGCCCTCGTCGGAGTGCTCCGTCGCCCGCCGCAACCGGGATTCCCACGCGTCGGCCTCGCGCGCGAGCTCCCGCAGCCCTGTCACCGGCCGTCCGCGCAGCCGGTCGACCAGCGCCGTCAGCGACACCGGGGCGTACTCGCCGTCGCCGAGGTAGACCGTCGCCATCTCCAGCGGCAACCCGTGCCGGTGCAGCTTGATGAGCCGCTCCAGCGTGCGCTTGGTGATCCAGGCGCGGCCGTCGTCGTCGATGTCGTGCTTCCACCACTCGAGGACGGTCTCGGCGTCCGATCCGTACCGATCGAGCAGCCACTCATTGGCCGGGATGTCCTCGGGCGCGACCGTCAGCGAGGCCGTGAAGCGGCTGGCCTGCGCGATGTTGTTCCGCGCGACCAGGAGCTTGCGGCCCAGGTGGTACGGCGGATTCTGTACGGCGATCTGCGCCCGCAGGTTCTCGATCCGCCGCCCGGCCAGCGACCACTCCTGGGTGATCTCCATCAGCTTGGCGAACGCGGCCCTGTCCTTGGGCCGGTTGTACTCGTCCCAGACGATCGCCTTCGGCTCGGGACCGGTGAAGTTCGCCGCGAGCAGGTTGTCCAGGGTGCCGTCCGCCGACGGGATCGGGGCGCACAGGTCCTCGACGTTGGTCACCGGCAGCGAGAAGTACAGCGGCTCCCGGCCCAGCCCCGCGCGCACCGTCTCCCGTACCAGCTCCGTCTTGCCGCAGCCCGGCGGGCCCTGGAGCAGCACCGTCCAGCGATTGCGCAGGGCGGCCCGCACCACCTGGCGTACGGGGTCGGGGAGCGTCGACGGATTGGACACGCCCAGGTACTCGGCGATCCGGTTCAGGATCTCGGCCGTGCGGTCCTGCCCCGGCTTTCCGTCCGGGCGGGTGTCGACGAGGCGCAGCCGCTCGCCGCCCACCAGCGGCAGACCCCAGCGCAGGGGGAAACCCTCCCGGGCATTGGCCAGAACGTGGTCCAGGGTGCGCGGTGACAGCAGCTCGCGCAGCGCGGGGGAGAGGGATGCCCACAGGGAGAACACCGGAGCCAGGTCCCACTCGCGGTACTTGGCCGCCAGATGGCGGCGCCACGATGTGTCGTTCGCCGAGATGCGCATCGTGACCATGCGGTCCAGGAGGGCGAGGTCGCTGCGTCGCGCCGAGGTCTCGGCCAGCGACTCGTTGTCGGTGAGGAAGACGCCGATGCAGCCCAAGGTGCGCAGATCGTGCTCGCCCAGCGTCCAGTTGCAGGCGATCTGCATCAACTGCGACTGGATGGACTCGCCGGCCTGCAGTGAATCGTCGATGAGCAGCACGAAGGGCGCGTTGGGCTTGAGCTGGCTCATCACGAGCTGGCGCAGCACGAGTTCGCCGCTGCGCGGGTCCCGTACCGGCGCGTTGACGAGCAGGTCGTCCGGGGTGAGGTTGGCCGCGGGCACGTACACCAGCGTGGCGTCGGGGTGGGCGCGTGCCACATGCGAGAAGAACGTCGCCGTCTTGCCGATGCCGTGCTCGCCGAAGATCTGGCCCGTCTGACCCATGTCGATCATCGCGTCGATGAACGCTTCCAGGCGGGAGGGCACGGGCGCGGTGCGATCGGCGGGGCCGTGGGTGGTGGCGGTGGTCATCCGTCCTGATCCTGTGCGGTAGCGGTAGCGGGAGTCGTCGGTTCGGGTCCGGCGCGACAGTCAGTGCGATCCTGTGGTCACACGATGGCAGTCCATCGTCGGTCTGTGTGTCTCGGGCCAGTCCTGGCCGCCCTCGGTGATCAGCCAGATCCATTTGTCGGGCTCGGCGGGTGTGATCGGCGGGGCGTATCCGTCGGTGAGCATCACCACGGCGTCCGGACTCCCCTCGCAGCGGCGGCCGTTCACCTCCGTGCGCCCCTCCACATAGTCCGCGACGACCTGGAAGCTCGTGCCGCCCCCGCCGTAGACCCGGGCGCCCGGCTCGAAGGGCATCACCTCGGCGTCGAAGGACAGCCAGTGCGCCTCGACGCCGTCGATCCGCCCGACGAGTTCGGTGAGCCAGTCGACCACCCGGTCCGGCATGGAGCCCGAGGTGTCGTAGGCGATGACGAGCACCTTGTCGCGCACCGGGCCGCGCCGCGAGAGCATCGGGTCCTGGCCGAGCGCCGCGAGCAGCGCGCCACGCTTCTTCGGGTACACGAGCCGCTCACCGTCGCGGAGTCTCGAGCCGAGCACGTCGATCAGCCAGCGCTGCCACCAGTCGACCGTCCGCGTCCGCGCGGTCTCGCCGCGCAGCACACCCGCGCCGAGCCGTCCCCAGATCTTCGCGGCTCGTGCCGAGGCGTCCTCCGTACGCCTCATCAGGTCCAGCAGCTCCTGCCCGGCGCCCGTGTGTCCACGACGGGCCGCGAGCAGCGCGTTGAGCAGCGCGGAGGAGCAGACCTCGTCGACGGTCCCCTGGTCGGCGGGTACGTCGGACGTCAGATGGGCGCACAGCCGGCCGGCGGGAACCGGCGGCTGCCGCATCCTCCTCAGCTCGCCGTACACCGTCATGTCGGTCTCGGTGAACTCTTCGTATGCGACCGGCTCCAGCCCCTGCGCGAGCAGATCCTCCCGGTACATCTCGTGCACCCGGCGCGGGTTGATGCCGGTCGGACGGCCGTCCAGCAGGGGCAGCCCGTCCCGGCGCAGCCGCACCAGTGCCACATGGTTGATGGACACCTCGGTCGCCACTTCGAAGACCGGGTCCGCGCGCAGCTCGGGGTCGGCGAACAGGTGGCGCTGCACCAGGTGCCGGGCCTCGTGGAACAGCACGAACTTCACGCCGTCCAGGCCGAGCCGTACGAAATAGTCAGGGTTGTAGAGCAACAGACAGGAGCCGTCGCCGGAGGCCACCACGGCCGCCGTGTCCACCGCTGTCGTCGCCAGCTGATGGTGGCACTTCGCGTACAGCCAGGAGGCCACCGCCGACTCCGTCAGCCCGAAGTCGAGCAGCGCGGCCTCCTTGAGCCGACGCGCCCGCTCGATCACCTCCGGATCGGCGGGCCTGAACCGCTCCAGCGCCCTGCGGTCCGCCAGATCGACGACAGGCCGCCGCCCCCGCTCTCCGTACGCCATGCCCGGCCCCCGTGTCCGATCCCATGCCAGATCTCCCCCAGTGCCTCCTTGGTACCAGGTCCCACTGACATCGGGCCGAGGATTACCTTGGTCCCCAAGGGCGGGGCCGTAGCGCAGAGGCAGGCGCACCGGTCTCCAAAACCAGAACACGCTGGTTCGAATCCAGCCGCCCCGCCCCCCTCTTGCCGGGCTCAGGCGATGGCACCGGCTGTCATCACCAGCTCCGGAACCGTCCCGTAGTACGTCCCGGTCAACTGGGCGAGCACGGCCCAGGCGTTCTCACGGTCGCCCAAGTGGTCCCGTACGAGCGGCCGCAGCGCGTCCTCGGCCTCCCGGACGCGGGTCGGGAACATCATCCGGCCCAGGGACAGCACACGGAGCACCTGGCTCGCGGGGCTCGAGGACATCGCGTACCGCGCGGGACCTTCGATGACGCCCGCCTGCCGCACCCGATGGGAGAACTTCGCGTGCGAGCCGAACTGCGTGCGCAGCGCGGGCGGACAGTCGGGGCGCACGGCGAGCGCCCAGCGCGCGTACCCCGGCAGCGGACGCTCCAGGTCCGCGGCGGCGACCGCCTGCCAGCCGAGGCGCCCGAGAACCATGGACGCCGCGCTCCTGGCCGGTCCCATGGACGTCGACGCCCGCAGCGCACCGATCAGCCCGTACCGGCTGAAGTGCTCGGGCACCGGCGGCTCCGGCTCGTCGCGCAAGGCCTTCGCCACCCGTACCGCACCCTTGCGGCCGGGACCGTGGGGAATGCCCCGTACGACGGCTCGGCGCATCGCGTCGTCCGCCGACATGTGCCCCCACACGACGGCGTTCAGTTCCGGCTCGTCCTCCTCCAGCATCCACAGGAGGACGGAGGACGGCACGGCCGTCCGTTTCCAGGACGCGTACAGCACATGGCGCATGCGCTCTTCCTCGTCGGCGTCGGGCGGGGGCGGCAGCCCGATCCGCCACCGCACCAGCTCCGCGTCGTCGGACCCGATCAGACCCAGCAGGAACCCGACCGCCCGTCCCGACGTGCTGTTGTCTTGCATGGGCGCATGATTCCGCAGCGGCCCGGCGGTCCGCACGGTAAATGAGGTACGCCGCATGGCTTTCAGCAGGCAGAATCCCCCGCATGTCCCGCACCCCGCAGCAGTACGCCGAGAGTCTGCTGAACGTCCTCGATCCGCTGCCGTTCCCGCACCGCATGCGCGAGCTCGCCCTGATGGTCAGGGAGGTGGCGCCGCTGCGGCCGGTTCTGGAGGAGCTCGAAAGCCGCGGACCGTACGGTCGCGGAATCGCCGTCGTCGCGGCGTCCGTCGTCCGGGACGCCGAGTGGATCGCGGACCGCATCGCCGACCCCGACAGCTTCGTGCGCGGACACGCGCTGCGCGTCGCCGACAGCCTCCAAGTACCCGACTCCGCCTACGAGTCGGCGCTCGACGACGCCCCGGAAGTGGTCCGCAGACAGCTGCTGGGCGCGATCGTCGCGGGGCGGCGGACCGCGCTCGCCGACCGGCTGCTGGAAGGCCTGCGGCAGGCTTGGGGCGACGCGGACGCGGCCCGGCTGCTGCCCGGCTGCGCCCCGGAGACGGTCGCCCGTCTGCTCCCCGAACTCTTCCACGCCGTCAGCGGGTGGAAGACACTCGCCAAGCGGCATCCCGGCCCGCTTCTCGACGTCGCCGAAGGGGAGTTGACGGCGCTGCCCGAGGCTTTGCGGGCCACCTGGTGGGGCCGGTACGCACCGGGCGTCGCCGCCACGGTCCCAGCGGAGCCACTGCGCGTGCTGGACCTGCTCGAACGCTTCCGGCCGGGCGCCGTTCCCCACCTGTTCCACGACCACTTCGGAGCGTTCGCGGCGGCCGACGCGAGCCGCTTCCTGAAGCTGCTGCTCACACCGGGCGAAATCGCCGCGCGCCGCAGCCGGGCGCTGGGCCCCACGGTGCTGCGCAGACTGGCCCGCTCCGGCGCGCCCGAACTCGCCGCCTACGGCCGGGTCTTGGCCGAGTGGGGCGATCTCGCTCCGCTCCTGAAGGCGCTGCCGCCCGCCCGACGCCACGCCTTCTACCGGAGCGCGGAGGAAGACCGCGGAGCCGGACACGCCACCATCGACACGGTCATCCTCGAAGTGCTGCCGCGCAGTGGTGTCGCCGAGGAGGCCCGACGGATGGCCGCCGTCGCACGCGAACACGGCGCCCGCTGGAACTCCCTGCTGCTCGCCGAGTCCTACCTGCCCGTCGCCGAGGTGCGCGAACGGCTCGTCGAGGCCACCCGGCGCCCGGCCGCCGAAGACCGCGCCGAGGCCTGGCCGTTGCTCATCCGCAACGCCGCCCGCTCCGGCGACCCCGCGGCCGTCACCTCCGTACTGGAGGACATGGGACGGCTGCGCAACGAGCAGGATCCGGTCCGCTCCGCCGCGCTCCACGCCCTGTCCGGGGTCCGGCCCGCGCTGTTCACCGAGGACGCCGAACCGCACCTCGACCGGATCGCCGCGGACGCCGTCGAGGCCCGCGACTCCTCGCCCGCCACCCGGCAGCACCTCAGCAGGCTCGCCCTCGCCGTCCTGCGCGAGCACGCGGCGGGCGGGCGTCGGGAGTTGGTGAACTGGGCGCTGCGCACCCTGGTCCGGATATCCGGCAGCACCGGCGGCGCCGACCTCGGCCGACTCGACGCGAGGCTGCGCCGCGGCCAGGAGCACCAGGTGTACGAGGCGCTGCGCCCCTGGATCGAGGCGGGCGCCGAGAAGTCCGACTACAGCCTTGCCTTCGCGCTCGCCCGCGCGGTGGGGCGCCGCGCCGCCGGCATGCCCGAGCTGCAGGAACTCCTGTGGCAGGCGATCCGGTACGGCAACGACACGACCGTGCGCAGCGCGGTCGAGCTGTGGTTGGAGCCGCCCGCGACCCGGGACGAGCGGGTGGCGCGCATCCTTGCGCTCGAACCGTCCACGGGTGCGCTGTGGACCGTCCTCCAGGTCGTCACCCGGCGCCGCACCGATCTGCTCGACCTGCTGCTGGCCGACGCCCCGCCGTACGGGCGCTTTCTGACCAAGGGCACCCCCTGGACCGTACCGGTGGACCGCGACGTACGGCGTTGGGTACCCCGTCAACAGCTCGCCGTCGCCCGGCAGTTGGCAGCGAAGGCCGAGGACGCCGGGCTGCCGCTGTACCAGCGGGCCGCGGCCCTCACGCAGGGTGCGCTCGTCCCGGACACGGGCGCCGATCTCGTACGTCACTGGACGGATTCCCCGGACGTGGTGCTCGCCGAAGCGGCGCTGGCCGCGCTCGCCCGCACCGACCGGCCCGCCGACACGCTGCCCGAGCTGCTGGCGCACGCGGGCACGGAGCGGGCGCGGGTCGCCGTGTACGCGGCCACCCAGGCGTCCCGGTACGCGGCGCCGTCGCGCCTTGCCGAGCAACTGCGCGCGATGCTGTTCGCGCCGCGTGCCAAGGTGACCAGCCGCAAGGAGGCCGCCCGGCTCGCCGCCGTGCGGCTCCCGGTGCCGCGGGCGGCGGCGCTGCTGACCGAGGCGTACGCGGCGCCGGACACCCATGTCGACGTCCGCGCCGCCATCGTGGCCTTCGCGGGCGGCCTGCTCGCCGAAGAAGCGGTGTGGGGACTGTTGCGCGACGCCGCCGGCGCCGAACCGGTGCTGCGCACCGCGGTCCTCCGGGTGTCCCCGTGGGACCTGCCCGAACCCCACCGCGAGCGGTACGCCCGGCTGGTACGCGACGTGTCCGCCACCGGCGACCCGGAGACCGCCGGACTCGCCTTCGACGCCCTGGCCCGCTGGGCGCCCTGGTCCCCGCAGGCCCCGACGGTCCTCGCCGACGCCATCGCCGACCTGACGCAGCGCACGAACTGGCGCGCGGCGGCGAGCGGTCTGGTGACCGCGGCGGCGGGCTCACCACGCGGTGGCCTGGCGCTGGAGCGGGCGCTGAGGGCGTTGGCCGAGGCGGAGACCGCTGCGCAAGGTGACGGGTATGCCGATGCCGACGAGCGGCGCGATCGACCGGCCCGGCAGCGCGTCGACCACCTCGTCGCGGGCCTCGCCCGGGAGGCCAGGGTGGTCCCGGGACCCATCCGTCCCGTGGCCCTCGCCGCTGGTGCACTGCTCGCCGGGTACGACGCCTTCGTACCGCAGGCGGCCGCGATCGCGGTGTTTCACCTGGATCTGGACACCGGACCGGTGCGGCTGGAGCGGCTGGCCACCCTCACCGAGGGCCGGCCGGCGCTCGCCGTCCGGACCGCCAAGGAGCTGGGGCAGCGGTTGCAGAGCCGGCCGTCCGAGGGGGATCCCGAGGTGCTGCTGGCCGCGGTACGGCGGTTGACCGCTCACGGCGGGTACGGCGAGGGTCTGCTCGCCGTGGCCGTCACGGAGGCGATGGGCGCCCGCACGGGCTGGGCCGCCCCTTGGCGGGAGCGGCTGAGAGCACTGCGCCGCCACCCGGTGGCCGACGTGCGGGACGCGGCGCTGGACCAGGTGACGGCGTACGAGTGAAGAGAAAGAGGGGGGGGTGACGGGGGGCGGTACTACGCGCTCGCGCGTGCCGCCATCCGTGCCTTGCGGGCCGCGAGCTTCTCGTCGAACTTCGCGGCCTCCGCGTCCAGCCCGCCCATGAAGAGGCCGAGCTCCTCCTGGGCCTGCCGCCCCTCGGGGCCGAGGCCGTCGATCTCCAGGACCTTGAGGTGGCGCAGCACCGGCTGCAGCACGTCGTCGTGGTGGATGCGCATGTTGTAGACCTCGCCGATGGCCATCTGCGCGGCGGCCCGCTCGAAGCCGGGCATGCCGTGACCGGGCATCCGGAAGTTGACGATGACGTCCCGCACGGCCTGCATGGTCAGGTCGGGGGCGAGCTCGAACGCGGCCTTCAGCAGGTTCCGGTAGAAGACCATGTGCAGGTTCTCGTCGGTCGCGATGCGCGCCAGCATGCGGTCGCAGACCGGGTCGCCCGACTGGTGGCCGGTGTTGCGGTGCGAGACGCGGGTCGCGAGCTCCTGGAAGGCGACGTACGCGACGGAGTGCAGCATCGAGTGGCGGTTGTCCGACTCGAAGCCCTCGCTCATGTGCTGCATGCGGAACGCTTCGAGCTTGTCGGGGTCGACGGCGCGGGAGGCGAGCAGGTAGTCGCGCATCACGATGCCGTGGCGGCCCTCCTCGGCGGTCCAGCGGTGCACCCAGGTGCCCCAGGCGCCGTCGCGGCCGAACAGCGAGGCGATCTCGTGGTGGTAGCTGGGGAGGTTGTCCTCGGTGAGGAGGTTGACGACCAGCGCGATCCGGCCGAGCTCGGTGACCTTGGACTGCTCCTTGCCCCAGGCCTCGCCGTCCTCGAAGAAGCCGGGGAAGTTACGGGCGTCGCCCCACGGCACGTACTCGTGCGGCATCCAGTCCTTGGCCACCTTCAGGTGGCGGTTGAGCTCCGTCTCGACCACTTCCTCCAGCGCGTACAGCAGCCGAGCATCGGTCCAGGCGGCGGACGGGCTGCCAAGGTGGGGAGAAGTGATCGTCACGGGTACTCCAGGGGACGGGAAAGTACTGAGCGGGGACGAAACCTACGGCATCGTAGGCTACGAAACCGTAGGTTACGAAACCGTAGGTTAAGCGCAGCGTAAAGAGTGCCTGATCAGCGGGGGTACTCAAGGGGGCGCGGCGCACCTTTGGGCCCGGCCGGGACCGCCATGGACCCGCCCCGCGCCCGCGGATTCCGAGGCCGGACGGCCGTCGCGGTCACTCGTTCAGGCGTACAGCCCGCGAAGTCGTACTGAGAGGCATGTCACACACCCTTCGAGCTTCTCGAACTCGCTGATGTCCACCAGAACCGGTTCGTGGCCGAGGTCCGCGAGCAGTTCCGCGGACTTCGGGGCACTCGCCGCCATCAGCAGCTTTCCGCCGCCGAGCAGCACGACGTGCGCCCCGGACTCCTCCGGCACCGGCAGGAAGCGCGGGAACAGCGACGGCGTGTCCACCAGCGGCTCATGCCCGATCACCGTGCCGTCGGGCAGCGCGGTGACCGCCGACTTCAGATGCAGCACCTTGCTCACGGGTACGGCGACGACCCGCGCCCCGAGCGGTTCGAGGGCCGCCCGCAGCTGCTGGACCCCGGCCGCGTTGGTGCGCCCGCCGCGGCCCACGTACACCGTGTCGCCGACCTTCAGGACATCGCCGCCCTCCAGGGTGCCCGGCTCCCAGATCCAGTTCACCGAGCAGCCCAGCCGGGCGACGGCCTCCTCGACCCCGGCGGTCTCGCCGCGCCGGGACTCGGCGCCCGGGCGGGAGATCAGCGCGACGTTGCGGAAGACGACCACGGTGTCCTCGACGAACACCGAGTCGGGGCAGTCGTCGGCCGGATCCACCTCGACGGTCTCCCAGTCGTGCGTGCGCAGCGCCTCCGCGTACGCCTCCCACTGCTCGACCGCCAAGTCGACGTCCACCTTCTCGCGCTCGATGTGCGTGACCAGCCCCTCGGCGAGACGGGGGCTGGGCCGGCGGATGAGTGCTTTCTGGCTGGGCACGAGGGAATCTCCGAATCGGCAGGGGGCGTCGGCGCAACATCATGCAGCGCCGCCCGCGCGCGCAAAAGCCCCTACCTCTGCCGGGCGTACGGCGCCCCCGGACGGAGATGGGGCAACGCCCGAATCAGACGCGTGGTCGCCCCTGGGACCGAGGTTAGACAGCCCCCGGGCCCGGCGCTATGTCGGATACCCGACAGCTTCCGGCGTGGTTTCTTTCAGTTCTCCTCCTTCCAGCAGCAGCCAGCGTGTGATTCCGATCGACTCCAGGAACGGCACGTCGTGCCCGGCGACGATCAGCGCGCCCTCGTAGGACTCCAGTGCCGTGGTCAGCTGCCGGACGCTCGCCATGTCGAGGTTGTTCGTCGGCTCGTCGAGCATCAGGAGCTGCGGCGCGGGCTCGGCCAGCAGCAGTGCCGCGAGCGCCGCCCGGAAGCGTTCGCCGCCTGACAGCGTCGCCGCCCGCTGGTCGGCCCGCGCCCCCTTGAACAGGAAGCGGGCGAGGCGCGCCCGGATCCGGTTGTTGGTGGCGGCCGGCGCGAAGCGGGTCACGTTCTCGGCGACGGTCAGCTCGTCGTCGAGGACATCGAGCCGCTGCGGCAGGAACCGCAGGGGCACATGGGCCCGCGCCCCGCCGGACACCGCGTCCAGCTCCCCGGCGATCGTCCGCAGCAGCGTGGTCTTCCCCGCGCCGTTGCGCCCGATCAGCGCGATCCGCTCGGGCCCGCGCAGGTCGAACACGCCGTTCACGCGTGCGCCGTACCTCAGCTCCAGGTTCTCCAGCGTGAGGACGGTGCGGCCCGGCGGCACGGCCGTGTACGGCAGGTCGACGCGGATCTCGTCGTCGTCCCGTACGGCCTCCACCGCGTCGTCGAGACGCTCCTTCGCCTCGGCGAGCCGCTCCTCGTGCATGATGCGGTGCTTGCCGGCGGACTCCTGAGCCGCCCGTTTGCGCGCACCCATGACGATCTTCGGTTCCCGCTTCTGCTCGAACATCTTCTGCCCGTACCGCTTACGTCGGGCCAACTTGACCTGGGCATCGACCAGTTCGCGTTTCTGCTTCTTCAGGTCGGCCTCGGCGACGCGCACCATGCGCTCCGCCGCCTCCTGCTCGCCGGCGAGCGCCTCCTCGTACGCGGAGAAGTTGCCTCCGTACCAGGTGACCTCGCCCACCCGTCTCCCACCGCCACCCTCAACCGAGGCGCTTCGCGCCGCCCCCCTTCCTCGGTGCAGATCCGCGATCTGGTCGACCAGGTCCAGGAGTTCGCGGTCGTGGCTGACCACGACCATGACCCCGGACCAGGCCTCGACGGCTGCGTACAGCCTCCGCCGGGCGTACAGGTCGAGGTTGTTGGTGGGTTCGTCCAGCAGCAGTACGTCCGGTCGGCGCAGCAGCAGCGCGGCCAGCCGCAGCAGCACCGACTCGCCGCCCGACAGTTCGCCGATGGTGCGGTCCAACTCGATGTGCCCGAGCCCGAGTTCGCCGAGCATGGCGAGTGCCCGCTCCTCGACGTCCCAGTCGTCGCCGACGACCTCGAAGTGCTCCTCGGCCACGTCGCCCGCCTCGATGGCGTGCAGCGCGGCCCGGGTCGCTGCGATGTCGAGCGCCTCGTCGACCCGCAGACCGGTGTCGAGCGTGACGTTCTGCGGCAGATAGCCGATCTCACCCGCGACGCGGATCGTGCCGTCGACCGGGGCGAGTTCGCCGGCGATCAGCTTCAACAGGGTTGATTTTCCTGATCCGTTGGAGCCGATGAGACCGGTCCTGCCGGGGCCGAAGGCGATCTGGAGGTCCTCGAAGACGGTCCTGCCGTCCGGCCAGACGAAGGAGAGGGAGGTACAGGTGATGGAGGTGGGGAAGGTAGACATAAAGGCCTCGCGGATGCTGGGTGCGGTCAGGGGCACGCGTTCGGGACACCGCGAGGTGGCTGACGACGATCCAGGCCGGAGGGAAGGAGGAAGGCCCTGTACCGGAGGACGGCTCGTACGCCGAGGTCGCACGCTGCGCACACAGGACCGGAGAGAGCCGGCTGTGTGTGACGCGGTGTCTCAGACCTCAGACGAGCAACGTCCTTCTCCGATCGACGACAACAGGACCGCTCTACACCGTAGGAGCGGCCCTGGAGGCTGTCAAAGGATTAACGTGGCCCCGACGACGCGAAGGAGATTCCGTGCCGAACGGCTCGCTCTCGCTCCCTGTTCGGCTCTATCTGCTGGCCTGGGACACCACGAGGCTCAAGGTCACCGGTGCGACTCACCTCCACCACCTGGTGCGCGCGGGCGCCCTCACCGAACTGGCCCAGCGCGGACTGCTCACCGATGTGGACGGCATCGCCACGCCGGTCGACCTCGATGCCCGCACGGGAGACGTCGTGCTCGACGGACTCCTGGAACTCGTCGAGGAGTCCCGGCCGCGGAAGTGGAAGGCGTGGGTGACGCTGCGGGCGCACGTCACCCTGGACGCCGTGCGCGCACAGCTCGCGGCCGAGGGATACCTGCGGGCCGAGAAGAAGCGGGTGCTCGGGCTCTTCCCGTCCGTGGACTACCAGCTGGATCGGGTGACCGCGGTGGACGCGCTTCAGGAGGAGGCACGGGAGGTGCTGCACGGCCCGGTGCCCGTCGCCGAGATCACCGACCGGGATGCGGCACTCGTCGCCCTCGCCGCCGCGGCCGAACTCCGCACCCTCGCCCCGGGCAAGGAGCGCAGAGTGCACAAGCAGCGCATCGAGGAGCTGACCGACCGCAGCGGAGCGGCGGCCCCAGCGCTGAAGCAGGTCATCCAGGAGGTGCGCACGGCGGTGATCGCGGCGGCCACGACGGCGTCGACGACGGCGGCGACCAGCGGCTGAGCGGTACGACGGGAGGGGAGCAACCTCCGGGCGCCCCCCCACGTACAGGTCGCATTCCTGCCAGCCCCGAGCGCGCACCCGGTGATGGAATCGCCCCATGACGAACCCGAACCCCCGCCACGAAGCCGCCCTCGCCTTCCGCGCCCTGCACGTGCCCGGGCGCCCGCTCGTCCTGCCCAACGCCTGGGACACGGTGAGCGCGCTCCTGGTCGAGGAGGCCGGGGCCGCCGCCGTGGCGACCACCAGCGCGGGGCTCGCCTGGGATCTGGGTACGGCGGACGGGGACCGGCTGGACAGGGACGGGGCCGTCCGCGCCGTGGAGCGGATCGCCGCCGCGGTCCGGGTCCCCGTGAGCGCGGACATCGAGAGCGGCTACGCGGACGACGCCGCGGGTGTAGGGGACACGATCCGGGCGGTGGTCGCGGCCGGTGCCGTGGGAGTGAACATCGAGGACGCGCTGTATGACGGGCGTGGCCCGCTGCGCCCGGTCGCCGAGCAGGCGGAGCGCATCGCCGCGGCACGCGCCGCGGCTGAGGCGGCAGGCGTGCCGGTGTTCATCAACGCCCGCATCGACACGTATCTGCGGCGCGCGGGAGGGGTCGAGGAGACCTTGGAGCGGGCCGCGGCCTTCCTCGCCGCCGGAGCGGACGGGATCTTCGTCCCCGGGACCGTCGACCCGGCGACGGTCACGTCACTCGTAGCGGGCGTCGAGGGCCCGCTCAATGTGCTGGTGGGCCCCGACGCGCCGCCCGTCGCCGAGCTGGCCGCGCTCGGCGTCGCCCGGATCAGCGCGGGTTCGAGCATCGCTCTGGCCGCGCACGCCGTGGTCCGCCGCGCCGCGCGGGAGCTGCTGAGCGCGGGGACCTGTGACTCGCTGCGCGGTGGGCTCGACTACACCGAGCTCAACTCTCTGGTGGGCGGCAGTCGCTGACGGGAGCTCAGCAGGTGCCCCGCATCAGCTCCGCCAGGTCGTGGTCCAGATCCACTTGCAGATGCTCGAGCCCGACGGGCACCAGTTCGGTGGTGCGCCGCAGGAAGTGCTGCAATTCGCCCGAGCGCACATGCACCACGGCAGTGCCCTCGACGGCGTGGAACTCCAAAACGGTGCGGTCGTAGCCGTACGGCCGCACCCGTACGTCGCCGTACCCCACCGCCTCCTCCATGCCGGACGCGAGCAGCTCGCGTGCGAACGTCCAGCAGACCTCCACGCCCTCCAGCGTGGCCGGGGCGGGGAAGGTCATACGGATGGCGAAGGGGTCGCGTCGGTCGTACTGGAGCGTTGCGGGAATGCTCGGCATCCGCGGCGCAGCGGCGACGAGTCGGGCCTCTACGGGCTGCTCGATGACGGTGGACAACGCCTTGCTCCCTTGTGACGGCTGGACGTACTCCGGGCGGATGAGGCCAGGCAATTGAAGAGACGAAAGAATGGGCCATCAAGTGCACCTGCAACCCGAGTGACCTCTGTCACCGAGTTCATTCACTGCGATGATCCCTTTCCGGTCCCGTCATGCCGGGGATACCGAAGAGGACACCCACGGAGGTCTCCGGGTTCCCGCGGAGGGCATCTGGACGGCGCCCAGGGAGTGGGCTACCTTCGCCCGCCATGAGGGGCTTGGGGAAGTCGAGACGTACGAGTCGGGCGGTCACCGTGGGACTGTGCGCGGCAGCGTTCGCCGCCGCGCTCACGGCGCCGCCCGCGCAGGCGCACGAGGCGGGGAAGGCGGCCCACTGGGAGCTCAAGGACAGCGGCACGGACGTACGGTTTCGCGGCCTGTCGGCCGTCACCCGGGACACCGCCTGGGTGGCGGGCTCCAAGGGCACCGTGCTGCGCACCACCGACGGCGGCGCGAGCTGGCGAAACGTCTCGCCGCCCGGCGTCGCCGAGCTGGAGTTCCGGGACATCGAGGCGTTCGACGCGCGGCGCGCCGTGGTCCTGGCCATCGGCGAGGGTGAGGCCTCCCGGGTCTTCAGGACCGACGACGGCGGCGCGACCTGGACGGAGTCCTTCCGCAACACCGACGCGAAGGCCTTCTACGACTGTCTGACCTTCTTCGACCGGCGCCACGGGCTGGCGATGAGCGACCCCGTGGACGGGAAGTTCCGCATCCTGTCCACCAGCGACGGCGGACGTTCCTGGAAGGTGCTGCCCAGCGACGGAATGCCCGCGGCGCAGGACGGCGAGGCGGGCTTCGCGGCGAGTGGGCAGTGCCTGGTGAGCGCGGGGCCACGTGATGTGTGGCTGGCCACCGGTGGGGCTGCACGCGCGCGCGTGCTGCACTCCTCCGACCGCGGACTGACCTGGAAGGCGACCGACACGCCGATCCCGGCGGGCGACCCGGCGCGCGGTGTCTTCGCCCTGGCCTTCCGTGACCGCGTCCACGGCCTCGCGGTCGGCGGCGACTACCGAGCCGACCAGGCGTCACCCCGGGCGGCGGCGCGCACCTCCGACGGCGGCCGCACCTGGACCTCCGCCGCCCAGCCGCCGCCCGCGTACCGCTCCGGTGTCAGCTGGCTCCCGCACAGCCACACCGCCGCACTCGCGGTCGGCCCGACCGGCACCGACCTCACGACCGACGCCGGCCGCACCTGGCACACCCTGGACACCGGCTCGTACGACACCGTCGACTGCACCTCCGACCTGGGCTGCTGGGCCTCCGGCGAGAAGGGCCGGGTGGCACGCCTGGAACGCTGACCCGTGCGGTGTCGGTCCTGAGGCGACGGGTACTCGTGTGGCGAAGGGAGTAGTGATCAGCCATGCCCCGTGGATCGAGCCCCAAGCGGGAACGCCAGTACGAACACATCAAGGAGAGCGCGCTCGACAGGGGAGAGAGCAGCGAACGCGCCGAGGAGATCGCCGCGCGCACCGTCAACAAGGAGCGCGCGCGGTCCGGCGAGTCGAAGACGGCGAGCCGCACGTCCACCGAGGACATGTCGTCCGGCAGGCGCGGTGGCCTGCGCTCCCACCAGGGCGCCCAGGGACCCACCTACGACCAGTTGTACGAGGAGGCCAAGCGCCGCAACATCCACGGCCGCTCGGACATGAACAAGGAGCAGCTGCGGCGCGCACTCGGCGACAAGTGACACCCCGTACGCTCGTCACCACCATGAAGACCGTCACGAATACCGCGATGAACACCGCTTCTCACACCATACGGATTCCCGCGGGCTGGCCCGCGACCGAGGAGCAGGCCCTCGCTGTGCAGGACGAGTTGCGGGGGCGAGTGGTGCTCGACGAACCGGGACCGCGGCCCGGCACCGGCAGGGTGACGGGGGTCGACGTGGCGTACGACGACGAGCGCGACGTCGTCGTCGCCGCGGCCGTCGTGCTCGACGCGGCGACCCTCGACGTAGTCGCCGAGGCCACCGCCGTCGGACAGGTCTCCTTCCCGTACGTTCCCGGACTGCTCGCCTTCCGCGAGATCCCGACCGTGCTGGCCGCGCTCGAAGCGCTCCCCTGCGCGCCGGGGCTCGTCGTCTGCGACGGCTACGGCCTGGCCCACCCGCGCCGCTTCGGCCTCGCCAGCCACCTCGGCGTGCTCACCGGGCTTCCCACCATCGGGGTGGCCAAGAACCCGTTCACCTTCTCGTACGAGGAGCCGGGCGCTCGGCGCGGCAGCACGTCCCCGCTTCTCGCGGGCGAAGGCGGCGGTGTCGAGGAGGTCGGCCGCGCGCTGCGCACCCAGGACGGCATCAAGCCGGTGTTCGTCTCGGTCGGCCACCGGATGAGCCTCGACAACGCGTGCGCGCACACCCTCGCGCTCGCCCCGAAGTACCGCCTGCCGGAGTCCACCCGCCGCGCGGACTCTCTCTGCAGGCAGGCCTTGCAGGAAGCAACTGCCTCAGGGACCCCACCCGTTGACTGAGTACGTTCTCTGAGTACCTGTACGGATGTGGTGCCGTCGCCATGATCGGCAGGCTGTACCCCATGACGACCCACCGTTCCCCGAAGCCCGCCGCCACCGCCTCCCAGCCGGTCGAGCGTGTCGTGATGGCCGCACTGGTCCTCTCCGTGATCGCCGGACTCGCCTGGATCGGCGGGATGATCTACACGGTGCTGGGCTGGCCTTTGTAGGCACCTCTGCGGCTGTAGGCACCTCTGCGGCGGGAAGCCCCACGAAGAGCCCCACGAGAGCCCACGAGAAGCGTCGCTGATGAGCTGAGGTTCCCTGGGCGATCCTGGGTTTTCCTGGATGCGGGGAAGCGGTCCGTCGTGCTGGGCGGGGTGTGGGCGCCTGCCGGTGGACCGTGGGCCGTCGCCGCCGGGTGCGGTGCGGGTGCTCATCGTGTGCGGTACCTGCCGCCTGTGGCGCTGCCGGCTGCGGCGATTCGGAGGCTGCGGTATCCGCCCCGCCGGACGCTTTCCGCTCCGGTGTGGACCCGGGCGGGGCGGGGACCCTGCGCCTCGTCGCGTCGGCTATCGCATGGGGTCCGGACGGGATCGGGTCATGGAGGTCGATCCATGGGCCGTCGTCGTACGCGACGGCCGCTGGTTCCTCCTGTGCTGGTCGCACACGCGGAACGCCCGACGAGTCCTTCGCGTCGACAGGGTGGTCGCGGTCGACGTCCTCGCGGACACGTTCATCCCGCCGGCCGACCTGGACCCCGTACGCACCCTTGAAGAGCACCTGTCCGAGGGCTGGAAGTACCGGGTGGAGGTCGTCATCGAGGCACCGGTGGCCATGGCCGCCCGGTGGCTGCCGCGCAGCCTCGGCCACCTCGAAGCGCTCGGCCCCGAGCGCAGCCGCCTCCTCGCGACCACCGACGAGCCCGAGTGGTACGCCCGACAACTCACCGCCCTTCAGGCGCCCTTCCGCATCGTCGATCCCCCTGAGCTGCGGGAGGCCGCGCACTTGCTGGGGCAACGCCTCCTTGATGCCGCTGATCTCCTGGCCGATGCGGGAGGGGCCGCATCGGTCCATGAGGCGGCCGGGCGCGCGGTCCCTACCGGGAGGCAGCCACCCGGAACGTGATCCCCGCCCCGCGAAGTCGTTCCATGAGCGCGTCGCCCATCGCCACCGCCGTCGTGACCTGCCCGGCCGTCTTCGGCAGGTCGTCGAAGGCGAGGGACAGCGCGGACTCGGCGAACATCTTGGCCGTCTCGCCGTAGCCCGGATCACCGCCCGCGACCTCCGTGAACACCCGGCGTCCACCGCCCTCGCCCACGAACCGCACCGAGAACCAGCTCTTCCTCCGCAGCGCGGCACTCGGCCCCTCGCCGGGCTTGATCCGGTCGGACAGCCAGCGCCGCGCGGGCGGCAGTTGGGCGGCCGCGAACACCGTGCCGACGGCGGCGACCCCGCCCAGGGCGATCGGCAGCCGCTCGACGGCCGCGTAGTGGCGGTAGCGGAAGTCGGGCCCGTACCGCTCCAGGGCCCGCGCCGAACGCAGCACCACCTGCGGGTCGATGGTGGGCAGCGGCACCGCCCACGCCCCGACCTCCTTGGCGAACCGTGGCGCACTCGTCGGCGCGGACGCCCGCCGCCCCACGAGCCGCGGCTCGTGCCGCCCGCGATCCCGCGCCGCGGCCAGGATGTGCCGCCCGCGTGCGAACTGGTTGAGCGCGGAGGCGAACGTGCCGCCCGAGACCATTCCCTGGGCGCGCACGAATCCGTCGACCCGCAGGGGCACGCCCTCGGGAAGCTGCCGCACCGTGAAGTACGCGCCCAGGTCGTGCGGGACCGAGTCGAAACCGCAGGCGTGCACCAGCCGCGCCCCGGTCTCCCGCGCGCGTGCGTCGTGCCGGACGTACATCAGGTCCACGAACTCGGGTTCACCGGTGAGGTCCAGATAGTCGGTGCCGGCGTCGGCGCAGGCGGCGACCAGTTCCTCGCCGTAGGTGATGTACGGCCCGACGGTCGTGGCCACCACGCGCGCGCGGCGGGCGAGTGCGCGCAGCGACGCCGGATCGGAGACATCCGCCCGGAGTACGCCGGGGGCGTCTGCCCGGAGTACGCCGGGTGCCCCGGCCAGCCGCTCCCGCAGCCGCTCCAGCTTGTCCTCGCTGCGCCCGGCGATCGCCCAGCGCAGTCCCTCGGGCGCGTGCGCGGCGAGATACTCCGCGGTGAGGGTTCCGACGAATCCCGTGGCTCCGAAGAGCACGATGTCGTACGCGCGATCCGTCCCGTTCAGCCTGCTCATGACACCCCTCTGCCGTGCGCGAAGCGCCGTTGTCGGTGGCTGAGGCTAGCGTGAGGTACGAGCAGCCGAACGATGAGGTCGTACGAAGAGGTCGGAGGTAGCCGTGGCCGTGCCGAGGAACGCCCTGAAAAAGTGGGAGAAGGTGCGCGAATTCGCCCTCGGCCTGCCGGGCGCCGCCGAGGAGTTCCCCTGGGGCGAGACCGTCGCGAAGGTCAACAAGAAGGTGTTCGTCTTCCTCGGCGTCGACGACGGCAGCTATCCGCTGGGCGTCACGCTGAAGCTCAAGGACGACGCCGCGCACGCCCACGCCCTGACCTCTCCTGGAGCCGAGCCCGCCGGATATGGCCTCGGTAAGTCCGGCTGGGTCCGCATACCCCTGGCGGAGCGGGGCGCTCCGGCCGCGGAGCTGCTGTGCGACTGGGTCGAGGAGAGTTACCGCACCGTCGCACCGAAGAAGCTGATCGCGGAGCTGGACGGGCGCTGACATGCCCGGCGTGGCCCTGGAATTTAACTAAGCGCTTGCTCGTTCAGGGCTTGCCCGAAGTGGAACACGTTCTTAACATCGCTGATGTCACATCAGCAGTGTCACAGTGCTGGGGGCTTGATGACAGAGGCAACGACGCCGGGGCACGGCCCGCTCTTCGGGGTGCGCGTGGTCGAGCTGGCCGGCATCGGGCCCGGCCCGTTCGCCACCATGCTCCTCGCCGACCTCGGCGCGGACGTCGTCCGCGTGGACCGGCCCGGCGGCACCGGGCTCGGAATCAATCCGGAGTACGACGTCACCAACCGCAACAAGCGGTCGGTGCTGATCGACCTCAAGGCCGAGGACGGCCCGGCTCGCGTCCTGGACCTGGTCGACCGCGCGGACGTCCTCGTCGAGGGCTACCGGCCCGGTGTCGCCGAGCGCCTCGGCGTGGGCCCCGCGATCTGCCACGCCCGCAATCCCCGGCTCGTCTACGGGCGCATGACCGGCTGGGGCCAGGAGGGCCCGCTCGCCCAGCGCGCAGGGCACGACATCGCGTACATCGCCCCGACCGGCACCCTCGGCATGATCGGTCGACCGGGGGAGCCACCCACGGTCCCCGCGAACCTCGTCGGCGACTACGCGGGCGGCTCGCTCTATCTCGTCGTCGGCGTCCTCGCCGCGCTCCACCACGCGCGCGCGACCGGCGCCGGACAGGTCGTGGACGCGGCCATCGTCGACGGTGCCTCGCACCTCGCCGCGATGATCCACGGCATGGTCGCCGCAGGCGGCTGGCAGGACCGGCGCGGAGCCAACCTCCTGGACGGCGGCTGCCCGTACTACGGGACGTACGAGACGGCCGACGGGCAGTACATGGCGGTGGGCGCCCTTGAACAGCAGTTCTACGACGAGTTCGTCGAGCTCCTCGGTATCGAGGAGTACGCCTCGGCGCGCAAGGACCTGTCCCGCTGGGGCGAGCTCAGGGAGGCCGTCGCCGCCCGCTTCAAGACCCGTACGAGGGACGAGTGGACCGCGGTCTTCGCGGGATCCGACGCGTGTGTGGCCCCCGTCCTGTCTCTGCGCGAGGCCCCCTCCCACCCCCATCTCGCCGCCCGCGGCACCTTCACCGACCACGGTGGCATCACCCAGCCCGCCCCCGCACCCCGCTTCTCCCTCACCCGTACCTCCGTCCGCAGCGGCCCGGCACAGCCGGGCGCCGACACCGCGGCCGTGGCGCACGACTGGGACGTACCCCGACTGATGAAGGACGGCCCGATGGACGGAAAACCATGAAACGTCAGATCTTCGGCCCCGAACACGACGCGTTCCGGGAGACGGTGCGCACGTTCCTCGCCAAGGAGGTGCTGCCCCACTACGAGCAGTGGGAGAGGAACGGCATCGTCTCGCGAGACGCCTGGCGCGCGGCCGGGAAGCAGGGGCTGCTCGGACTCGCCGTACCGGAGGAGTACGGGGGCGGTGGCAACGCGGACTTCCGCTACAGCGCCGTACTCGCCGAGGAGTTCACGCGCGCGGGAGCCGCCGGGCTCGCGCTCGGGCTGCACAACGACATCATCGGGCCGTACCTGACCGGCCTGGCCACCGAGGAACAGAAGCGGCGCTGGCTGCCCGGCTTCTGCGACGGCTCGCTGATCACGGCGATCGCGATGACCGAGCCCGGGGCCGGATCCGACCTCCAGGGCATCAGGACGCATGCCGAGGACCGGGGCGACCACTGGCTCCTCAACGGCTCCAAGACCTTCATCTCGAACGGGATCCTCGCCGACCTCGTGATCGTCGTGGCGAAGACGACTCCCGAAGGCGGCGCGCACGGCCTCTCCCTGCTCGTCGTCGAGCGCGGCATGGCAGGCTTCGAGCGTGGCCGCAACCTCGACAAGATCGGTCAGAAGGCCCAGGACACCGCCGAGTTGTTCTTCCACGACGTCCGCGTGCCCAAGGAGAACCTCCTCGGCGCGCTCGACGGCGCCTTCGTCCACCTCATGACGAACCTCGCGCAGGAGCGCATGGGCATCGCCGTCGCCGGGATCGCCGCCGCCGAATTCCTGCTCGAGATCACCACCGAGTACGTCAAGGAGCGCGAGGCCTTCGGACGGCCGCTGTCCAAGCTCCAGCACATCCGTTTCGAGATAGCCGAGATGGCCACCGAGTGCGCCGTCACCCGTACGTTCCTCGACCGCTGCATCGTCGATCACTCGAACGGGGAACTCGACGCCGTGCACGCCTCGATGGCCAAGTGGTGGGCCACCGAACTGCAGAAGCGGGTCGCGGACCGCTGTCTGCAACTGCACGGCGGATACGGCTACATGGCGGAGTACCGCATAGCCAGGGCCTTCACCGACGGACGCATCCAGACCATCTACGGCGGGACCACCGAGATCATGAAGGAGATCATCGGCCGTTCCCTGCTCGGCTAACCCTCCCTCCAGCCCCCCTGAAAGGCTTAACAGTGAGCACCGAAGCGTACGTGTACGACGCGATCCGCACGCCGCGCGGTCGCGGCAAGGCGAACGGCGCCCTGCACGGCACCAAGCCCATCGACCTGGTCGTCGGGCTCATCCACGAGGTCCAGCGCCGCTTCCCCGGGCTCGACCCGGCCGCCATCGACGACATCGTGCTCGGAGTCGTGGGACCGGTCGGCGACCAGGGCTCCGACATCGCCCGTATCGCCGCGATCGCCGCCGGACTGCCCGACACGGTCGCCGGCGTCCAGGAGAACCGCTTCTGTGCCTCGGGCCTCGAAGCCGTCAACCTGGCCGCGATGAAGATCCGCTCGGGGTGGGAGGACCTGGTGCTCGCGGGCGGCGTCGAGTCGATGTCGCGGGTACCGATGGCCTCGGACGGCGGCGCCTGGTTTGCCGACCCCATGACCAACCTGGCCACCAACTTCGTGCCGCAGGGCATCGGAGCCGACCTCATCGCCACGATCGAGGGCTTCTCCCGGCGTGACGTGGACGAGTACGCGGCGCTGTCCCAGGAGCGTGCGGCCGCGGCCTGGAAGGACGGACGCTTCGACAAGTCCGTCGTCCCCGTGAAGGACCGCAGCGGGCTCGTCGTCCTCGACCACGACGAGCACCTGCGGCCCGGCACCACCGCCGACTCGCTCGCCAAGCTGAAGCCGTCGTTCGCGGACATCGGCGAGCTGGGCGGCTTCGACGCCGTGGCGCTGCAGAAGTACCACTGGGTCGAGGCGATCGACCACGTCCACCACGCGGGCAACTCGTCCGGCATCGTGGACGGCGCGTCGCTGGTCGCCATCGGCTCGAAGGAGGTCGGCGAGCGCCACGGCCTCACCCCCCGCGCGCGGATCGTCTCCGCGGCCGTCTCCGGCTCCGAGCCCACCATCATGCTCACCGGGCCCGCGCCCGCCACCCGCAAGGCGCTCGCCAAGGCCGGGCTGACCATCGACGACATCGACCTCGTGGAGATCAACGAGGCCTTCGCGGCGGTCGTCCTGCGCTTCGTCAAGGACATGGGCCTGTCCCTCGACAAGGTCAATGTCAACGGCGGCGCGATCGCGCTGGGCCACCCGCTCGGCGCCACCGGCGCGATGATCCTCGGCTCCCTCCTCGACGAACTGGAGCGCCAGGACAAGCGCTACGGCCTCGCCACGCTCTGCGTGGGCGGCGGCATGGGCATCGCGACCATCATCGAACGCCTGTAACTCCCCAGCGGACCACCAGACTTCAACGGAGACCGGAGACCCTCCCCATGACCGAGAGCACCACCATCCGCTGGGAACAGGACGAGACCGGCGTCGTCACCCTCGTCCTCGACGACCCCAACCAGTCCGCCAACACCATGAACCAGGCCTTCAAGGACTCGATCGCGGCGATCGCCGAACGCGCCGAGGCCGAGAAGGACTCCATCCGCGGCATCATCTACACCTCCGCGAAGAAGACCTTCTTCGCGGGCGGCGACCTCAAGGACATGATCCAGGCAGGCCCGGAGAACGCCCAGCAGGCCTTCGACACCGGTACGGCCATCAAGTCCTCCCTGCGCCGCATCGAGACCCTCGGCAAGCCGGTCGTCGCCGCCATCAACGGCGCGGCGCTCGGCGGCGGTTACGAGATCGCCCTCGCCTCCCACCACCGCGTCGCCCTCGACGCCCCCGGCTCCAAGATCGGCCTGCCCGAGGTCACCCTCGGCCTGCTCCCCGCGGGCGGCGGCGTCACCCGCACCGTCCGCCTCATGGGCATCGCCGACGCCCTCCTGAAGGTGCTGCTCCAGGGCACCCAGTACTCCCCGCAGCGGGCCCTGGACAACGGCCTCGTCCACGAAGTGGCCGCGACCTTCGAGGAGATGCTCGCCAAGGCACGCGCCTTCATCGACGCCAACCCCGAGTCGCGGCAGCCCTGGGACAAGCCGGGCTACAAGATCCCGGGCGGTACGCCGTCGAACCCGAAGTTCGCCGCCAACCTGCCCGCCTTCCCGGCCAACCTCAAGAAGCAGCTGAACGGCGCCCCCTACCCGGCCCCGCGCAACATCCTCGCGGCGGCGGTCGAGGGCTCCCAGGTCGACTTCGAGACCGCGCTGGTCATCGAGGCGCGGTACTTCACGGAGCTGGTCACCGGTCAGACCTCGAAGAACATGATCCAGGCGTTCTTCTTCGACCTCCAGGCGGTCAACTCCGGCGCCAACCGACCCAAGGGCATCGAGTCGCGCCAGGTCCGCAAGGTCGCCGTGCTCGGCGCCGGGATGATGGGCGCGGGCATCGCGTACTCGTGCGCCCGCGCGGGCATCGACGTCGTCCTCAAGGACGTGTCGGCCGAAGCGGCCGCCAAGGGCAAGGCCTACTCCGAGAAGCTCTGCGCGAAGGCCGTCTCCAGGGGACGTACGACACAGGAGAAGGCGGACGAGCTCCTCGCCCGCATCACACCCACCGCCGACCCGAACGACCTGGCCGGCTGCGACGCCGTGATCGAGGCCGTCTTCGAGGACACGGCGCTCAAGCACAAGGTGTTCCAGGAGATCCAGAACGTCGTCGAGCCCGACGCGCTGCTGTGCTCCAACACCTCCACCCTGCCGATCACCGTCCTCGCCGAGGGCGTGGAGCGGCAGGACGACTTCATCGGACTGCACTTCTTCTCGCCCGTCGACAAGATGCCGCTCGTCGAGATCATCAAGGGCGAGCGGACCGGGGACGAGGCACTCGCGCGCGCCTTCGACCTGGTACGGCAGATCAAGAAGACCCCGATCGTCGTCAACGACTCGCGCGGCTTCTTCACCTCACGGGTCATCGGCCACTTCATCAACGAGGGCGTCGCGATGGTCGGTGAGGGCATCGAGCCCGCGTCCGTCGAACAGGCCGCCGCGCAGGCCGGCTACCCGGCCAAGGTCCTTTCGCTGATGGACGAGCTGACCCTCACCCTGCCGCGCAAGATCCGCAAGGAGTCGAAGCAGGCCGTCGAGGAAGCGGGCGGCACCTGGGCGACCCACCCGGCGGAGGCGGTCATCGACCGCATGGTCGACGAGTTCGGCCGCACCGGACGCAGCGGCGGCGCGGGCTTCTACGAGTACGGCGCGGACGGCAAGCGCGGCAAGCTGTGGCCGGGTCTGCGCGAGCACTACACCAAGCCGGGCTACGAGATCCCCTTCCGCGACATGCAGGAGCGCATGCTCTTCTCCGAGGCGCTGGACACCGTCCGGCTTGTCGAGGAGGGCGTGCTGACCTCCGTCGCCGACGCCAACATCGGGTCCATCTTCGGTATCGGCTTCCCCGGTTGGACCGGTGGCGTCCTGCAGTACATCAACGGGTACGACGGCGGCGCCGGGGCAGGTGCCGGACTGCCCGGATTCGTGGCCCGCGCGCGTGAACTCGCCGAGCGCTACGGGGAGCGGTTCACGCCGCCCGCGCTGCTCGTCGAGAAGGCGGAGAACGGGGAGAAGTTCAGCGACAAGTAGGGCCCAGAAGTTCAGCGACAAGCGACGTGTCGCTGAGTGGTATGCGGGGCTTGCTCCTCAGGGGCGGGGACCGGACGCTGGCCCGCGAACCGGTCCCCGCCCCCACGAGGAGTCCCCATGGGCCGCCGCCCCGCCCTCGCCCTGCTGGAGATCCTGCGCGGCGAGGGCGTGGACCGCGTCTTCGGCAACCCGGGAACCACCGAACTACCCTTCCTGGCCGCCCTCATGGACGCCGAGGCAGCCCCCGAATACATCCTCGGCATCCACGAGTGCGCCGTCGTCTCCATGGCCGACGGATACGCCCGCGCCACCGGCCGCCCCGCCTTCGTCAGCCTGCACATCGCCGCGGGGCTCGCCAACGGGCTCATCGGACTGCTCAACGCCCGCCGCTCGCGAACCCCGTTGGTGGTGATGGCGGGCCAGCAGGACCGCCGCCACCTCCAGCAGGAGCCCATGCTGTCGGGCGACCTCGTCGCACTCGCCGCCCCCGCCGTGAAGGCCACCTTCGACATCCAGCACGCCCGCGACCTGCCGCTCGCGGTGCGCCGCGCCTTCGCGCTCGCCGTACGGCCGCCCGCCGGGCCGGTGTTCCTCTCCGTCCCCATGGACCTGCTCGCCGAGCACACCGAGGTCGATGTCCCCGCCCGCACACCGACACCCGCCGCCGCGAAGGCCGTCGGCCTGGACCGCGCCGCCGTCCTGCTCGGCGCCGCCGCCCGCCCGGTGATCATCGCCGGGGACGGGGTGGGCCGCGAGAACGCCGTCGCCGCGCTCGTCCGCACCGCCGAGGCCTGCGGCGCGCCCGTCCACCACCAGCCGATGGCCGACTGCCTGAACTTCCCGACCACCCACCCCCTGTACGCGGGCATGCTGCCCCCACGCCACGACGCGATCCGCGACGCCCTCAGGCCGTATGACGCCGTGCTCATCGCCGGGGCCCACGCCTTCACCCCGCACCACTACAGCCCGGGACCCGCGCTGCCGTCCGGTATCACTGTCGTGCAGCTCGACTCCGACCCGGGCGAGATCGGCCGCAATTTCCCCGCCGACGCCGGGCTCGTCGGCGCCCTCGCCCCCTCCCTCGACCGGCTCGCCGAGCTGCTGCCGGGCCAGGTGCCGGGACACACCGCGAAGGCCAGGACGCTGCGCGCGGGCGAGCGGCACACGGCGGAGCGCAGCCGCACGGAGGCCGATGCCCACGCCGCCTACTCCCCGGCGCCGCTCGCGCCCTGGGCCGCCGCCCATGCCGTGGCTCGCGGACTGCCCGCGGAGGCCGTGGTGGTCGAAGAAGCCATCACCGTGGGCCTGTTGCTGCGCAGGCTGATCCGTCTCGACCGGCCCGGCAGTTACACGCACACCGTGGGTGGAGGCCTCGGCTGGGGCATCGGCGCCGCCGTCGGCCGCGCGCTCGCCGAACCGGGGCGGCCGGTGGTCGCCGTCCTCGGCGACGGCAGCGCACTGTTCGGCCTGCAGGGGCTGTGGAGCGCGCAACACTGCGCCGCGCCGGCGCTGTTCGTGGTGATGAACAACGGCGCCTACCGCACCCTTCAGAACACGTACCAGGCGATGGGTGGCCAAGGCCAGTGTCCCGGCACCGAGTTGGGCGCGCACGACTTCACTCGGGCGGCACGGTTCTTCGGGATCGACGCGGCGCGGGCGGAGAGCGCCGACCACCTACGTGACCTCGTCTCCGCAGCGGGGGAGTTGAGGCGCCCGATGCTGATCGACGTACCGCTTCGTTAGCAGCGTGGCGGCCTCACAGCGACGCGCACCTTGTCAACCTTCCTCTCACGCCCGACGATCGGTCCATGACGGACGGTCCGGTGCCCAAGTCCGTGCTCGCACGCGGGGCTTCGCTGCTGCGTGCCTGCGGCGACTGCGAGGGCGCGCTGAGCCTCGCCGAGCTGGCGCTGCGCACCGGGCTGCCCAAGCCGACCGCACACCGCCTGATCGGCGAGCTGGTCCGGCTCGGGCTCGTCGAGCGCACGCCGGAGGGCTGCTACCGGATCGGCCTCGCACTCTTCGTCCTTGGCCAATCCGCGCCGTCCGTACGGGAGTTGCGGGACGCCGCGCTGCCCTACCTCGGTGACCTGCACCAGGAGACGCAGGAGAATGTGCACCTCGCCGTCCCCGACGGGCCCGACACGCTCTTCCTGGCGAAGATCACCGGGCGCCGCGCCACCCCGATCGTCTCGCGCACCGGGGGGCGGCTGCCCGCGCACTGCACGGCCACCGGCAAGGTGTTCCTCGCCCACGACCCCGGGCCGCCGCGCCGTACCCTGCCCCGCCTCACCCCGCGCACCCTCGTCCTGCCGGGCCAGCTCGCCCGCGACCTGGCCGCGACGCGGGCCCGCGGCTACGGCGTGAACCTGGAGGAGGCCGAGATCGGTATCTCGGCGGTCGCGGCCCCGGTCTACGGGCACGAGCGCGGACCCGGTCCGGTCGCCGCGATCTCGGTCACCGGCGGCACCCGCAGGCTCGACGTGGACCGCATCGGCGCACGGCTGTGCGCGGCGGCGCGGGCCCTCACCCGCACGCTCTCAATCTGACCGTGTACTCCCCGGCTGCATCGCCACCGCCAGCGCGTGCTCGGTGAGCCGCTCCCCGCGCACCTCGCCCACGATCCGCCCCCGCGCGAACACCAGCACCCGGTCGCACACCTCCGTCAGCTCCGCCAGATCGGTGGAGGCGACCAGAATCGCCGCACCGCCCGCCGCCAACTCGCCCACGATGCGGTGCATTTCGGCGCGTACGCCCACGTCGACGCCCCGGGTCGGATCGTCCAGGACGACGATGCGGGGCTCGGTTGCCAACCATTTGGCGAAGACGACCTTCTGCTGGTTGCCGCCGGACAGGCGGGCGACGATGTCGTACGGACCGCCGCGCAGCCGGAGCCGCTCGGTCAAGTTGCTTGCATGGCCTACCAGTTCACCCCGCGTGGGCAGCACACCTCCTCGCCCCAGGGCCAGCCAGCTCACTGCCGTCGCGTTCTCCCACACCGTCCGCTCGGCCATCAGCCCGTACCGTTTACGGTCGCTGGGCACGAAGGCGACGCCCGCCCGGACCGCCGCGCGCAGCGTACGCGGCAGACCCCGGCCGCCGACGTCGACCCGCCCCGCCGAGATCTCCGTACGCCCGCACACCACCGCCAACGCGTCGAGATGGCCCGCGCCTTGGAGCCCGGCCACGCCCACCACCTCGCCCGCACGCACGGTGAACGTGACGTCGGCGAGCCGCCCCGGCACACTCACCCCGGACAGCACCACCGGCGACGGGCCGTCGGCGACGGCCCGCGTACGACGTAGGGCCATCGGAGGCCGACCGCCGAGCATCGCCTTCACCAGCTCCGGCACGCCGACGTCCTCCCGGCGCGCCCCGTCCAGCGCGACCTTCCCGTCCCGCAGCACCGTCACGCGTTGCGCGAAGCGCATCACCTCCGCGAGGAAGTGGGTGACGTACAGGACCGCGATGCCCTGCCCGGTGAGCGTGCGCAGCACCTGTTCGAGGCGGTCCACGGCGGCGGCCGGCAGCGCGGAGGTCGGCTCGTCGAGGACCAGCACCTTCGGGCGCCGCAGCAGCGCCCGCGCGATCTCCGTCAACTGTTGGTCAGCCAAGGGGAGTTCACCGAGATTCGCGGCGGGGTCGACGTCGAGTCCGAGCTCGGCGAGGACCGGGCGGGCCGCGCGGTCCATGGCGCCCCGGTCGAGCAGGCCCCAGCGGCGCGGCGGCCGGTGGGGGTAGAGGTTCTCGCGGACGGTGAGGTCCGGGAAGAGGCTCAACTCCTGGGAGACGACGGCGATCCCGGCCTCGTCGGCAGACCGGGCCCTCTCGGCAGGCCAGGCGCCCTCGGCAGACCGGACACGCTCGGTCAGCCGCACCGTTCCCGCGTCCGCCGCCACCGCCCCCGACACGATCCGCACCAGCGTCGACTTGCCGGCGCCGTTCTCACCCACCAGCGCGTGCACTTCGCCGCCGCGCAGCCGGATGCCCGCCCCGTCCAGGGCCCGGACCCCGCCGTACGACTTCACCAGGTCCCGCGCCACCAGCAGGTCGCCGTACGTCATCTCAGCGCGCGTCCTTCAAGGGCTTGAGCTGGGCCTCCTGGTCGCCGAGGAGCTTGTCGATCGTCGGCTTGTACCAGTCGTACGCCGCCTGCGCGGATTTCTGCCGCGTGATGATCTCGTCGATGTTGGACTGGTCGACGACCCCGCCGGGGGACAGGAACCAGCCCTGGAGCAGCTTGCCGCCGTTGTCACGCACCGCCTCGATCAGCATCGCGGTGGACAGATAGCCTTTGAGGAAGTGCTGCGGGTCGATGGTGACGAAGTTCGAGCCGTCCTTGACCGCGTCAAGTGTCTTCGGATCGACGTCGAAGCCCGCCGTGAGCCAGCTGCCCCGCTCGGCCTTCTTGATCTTCGCGAGGTTGTAGCTGTCGGCGTCACCGACACCGAGGAAGGCGAGTGCCTCGGGGTGCGCGTTCACCTGCGCCGACCAGGAGCTGTAGTTCTGCCCGGGATCGCTGTACGTCTGGAAGGGGCCCAGGATTTCGACGTTCGGGGCCTGCTTCTCGAAGGTGTCGGCGATGCCCTTGGCCCGGTTGTCGAGCACTGGCGTCCCGGGGTTGGGCACGCCGATGACGATCTGCCCCTGCGGGTCGTCGCCGAGCCGCTTCAGGGCCTCCTGCGCCATCAGCTCACCGAGCGCGTAATTGTCGTTGCCCACATAGAAGTTCACCTTGCTGCCGTCGGTCGGCGAGGTGTCCAGCGCGACGATCGGGATGCCCTGGTCGACGGCGCGTGCGGCGGGCCGGGTGAAGATCGGCGGGTCGAGGTTCTCCAGGACGATGCCGTCCTTGGCGCGGGCGGTCAGGTTCTGGAAGAGCTGTACCTCGGCGGGCCCGTCGGTGTTGGGCGGCCCGACCGCCTTGAAGTTCACCTTCCCCGCGTGGCTCGCGGCGCTCTCGGCGCCGAGGACCATCTCATGGGCGAAGTTCAGACTGATGTTGGCCACGGCGATGCCCATATTGAGCTCGCCGTTCTTGCCGCCGGAGCCGCTTGAGCTGCCGCAGCCCGCCGCGGCGAGGAGGGCCAGCGCCGCGGGCACGGCGAGCAACGTACGCAATCGGAAGGGCATCACGGCCTCCAAGCGGCTCCGGACAAGGGTGAGTCAACAAGGGGGAGGTCAGCGGCGTCGGCGTCCCGTACGGCGCAGCGCGCTGTCCGCCGCGACCGCGACGAGGATCACCCCGCCGGTCGCGAACGACGTCCAGTTGATGGGTACTTCGAAGAACACCAGCCCGGCGGCGACGACGGACAGGATCATCGCCCCGGCCACGGCGCCCACCACCGAACCGCGCCCGCCCGCCAGCGGGGTGCCACCGATGATGCAGGCGGCGATGGCCTGCAACTCGTAGCCCTGGCCCAGTGTCGGGTCACCGGCCCCGTAGAAGGCGAGCGCGAGCGCCGCCGCGCAGGCCGTGGTCAGGCCGGACAGCGCGAGCGCCTGGATACGGGTGCGGACGACGGGGATGCCGCTGAACGCGGCGGCGTCGGGGTTGGACCCGATCGCCCGCACCCGGGCCCCGAAACGCGTCCGGGTCAGCACGACCGCGAGGACGACGACCACCGCGAGCAGCACCCACAGGGCGAACGGCACCCCCGCCGCGTCGCCGCCCGCGAGCGTGAAGAACGAGTCGTCGAGCGGCAGATCGGTGATCTGTTTGCCGTCGGCGAGCGCGAGCCCGATGCCGCGGAAGAGCATCAGCGTGCCCAGTGTCACGATGAACGAGGGCAGCGCGAGCAGCGTCGTGACCAGCGCGTTGAAGACACCCAGAACGGCTCCGGTGATCAGCACCACCGGGACCGCCAGCCAGGGCGCCGTGCCCTCCCGCACCAGCAGGGCCCCGACGACCAGACACATCGCATAGGTCCCGCCCACGGAGAGATCGACCTCGCGCATGGCGAGCGCGAAGACCATCCCGCACGCCATCAGCGAGATGTAGACGGAGTTGTGGGCGGTGGAGAGCAGGTTGTCGGTGGCCAGGAAGTCCGGGTACGGAATGCCGATGCAGGCGATCAGCAGCCCGAGGACGAGGAGCACACCCAACTCGTCCCCCACCAGCCGACCGGGCAGCGTCCCGAACCGCCTCCGGCCACGGCCCTGTTCACGGGCGCGCTCGGCGTCGTCCACGGCACGCTCGGTCTCGGTCATCGGGCACGGCTCCCGTACGGCTGACGCTGGGCGGTCGCCCCGCAGCGTGGGCCTCACGAACGCACCCGGCAACAGGGCCGTTCCAGCGAGTGGAATGCGCTCTTGCCGAGCCACTGACAGGTCAGCACACTCGGCGCATGGAGACGCGTACCGCACTGGTGACCGGAGCGGCACAGGGACTCGGGCAGGAGTTCGCCGTCGCGCTCGCCGGGCGCGGCTACCGGGTCGCGGGGATCGATCTGGTTCCGCAGCCGGAGACGGCCAAACGGATACTGGACTACCTGGAGTTGATCGCCGACGTCACCGACGAGGAGCAGATCGGGACGGCGCTGGAGCGCATCATCGACCGGTTCGGGACCCTGCACGTGCTCGTCAACAACGCGGGCGTCTATCCGGAGTCGGACTTCGACGACACGATGCCCGAGGAATGGCGGCGGGTCATGCGCGTCAACCTGGAGGCGCCGTTCCTGGTGACCCGCGCCGTACTGCCGTACCTGAAGGCGGCCGGCTGGGGCCGGATCGTGAACATCGCGTCGGCGGCCGTCCTCACCGCGCCGCCCACGATGGTCGCGTACGTCGCCTCGAAGGCGGGCCTGATCGGCTTCACGCGCGCGTTGGCGTCCGCGCTCGGCCCGTACGACATCACCGTCAACGCGATCGCCCCGAGCATGGTCCGCACCGCGACGGCCGAGCGGACCGTCGGCGCGGACGGCGGCTTCGAGCACGTCCGCGCCCAGCAGGCGGTCCCGAGGACCCAGAAGCCGTCCGACCTCGTCTCCACCCTGCTGTACGTGGTCGACCGGCGCAGCGGCTTCCTGACGGGGCAGACTCTCAACGTGGCGGGCGGCTCGGCGTACTTGTGAGGCTCAGGACTCCCCGTAATTCTGGGATTCGGGCCCCGTGAGCCACTCCCGCAACTCCTCCTTCAGGGAGCGCTGGAACGTCGTCAGCAGCGCCTGCACCACCAGCGGCTGCATGTGCGCCGACAGGGACTTCACCGCCGCCACGGACTCGTGCCCACCGACCGCGTCCCGCAGCAGCGCGGACAACTCGTGCGCCGCCGCGCGCGAGTGCTCCAGCAGGACGGTCCGCGCCGCGAGGATCGTCTCCTGCGCGAGGGGTACGTCGAGGATCTGGACGCCGAGCCGCAACAGCCCCGGGTCGATGCGGAACGACTCCCCGGTCCGCGCGACCACGTTCATCGCGACGAGCCGCTCGAGATCCTCCTCGCCCAGGGACCGACCGACCCGCCGCTCCAACTCCGCGAGCGTCACGTCCTCCGCTCCGTCCGGCGCCCAAGAGGCCACCACCGCACGGTGGATGGCGAGATCGTGGGCGCTCAGATCGGGCGGCAGTCGCAGCAGATGGCGCTCGATCGCCGCCAGGGTCATGCCCTGGTGCTGCAACTCCTCGATGAGCGCGAGCCGGGCCAGATGCTCCTGGCTGTAGTGACCCACGCGGCGGGGACCGATCACGGGCGGCGGCAGCAGCCCCTTGGTGCTGTAGAAGCGGACCGTACGGACCGTGACGCCCGCGCGCGCGGCCAACTCGTCGACCGTGAGCGTGGGTTCCTCGGTGTCCGTCGTCATGACAGGCCTCGCCTCTCCGGGTGGTGCAGCGGCCAGGTGCAACAGTATTGCTGTCTCACCGGTGTGGTGAAAGCGTTCTGAGCGGGCTGTGGTGCCAGGCTCGGTGGACCGAGCAGGCTGCGGGAGACACGCTCCGTGGAACCGGCGGCACGCTCCGTACGTTCACTGCTCACGCCGATCGGACGGTCGGCGGCGCACGCCGAGCCGATGGCGCCAGGAGGCGGTCATGACCACGACCCTGCGACTCCCCGGGGACCCCGCCGAACTCACGCTCCCCGCCCTGTTGCTGCGCAACGCCGAGGACCACGGACATCTCCCGGCCCTGTCCTGGCGCACCCCGGCCGAGGCCCGCTGGGCCACGCTCACCTGGAGCGAGGTGCGCCGCGAGGCAGCCGCCCTCGCCGCCGGATACGCGGCGTTGGGTGTCGAGCGCGGCGACCACGTCCTGATGATGATGAGCAACCGCCCCGAGCACTGGTTGAGCGACCTCGCCCTCACCCACCTGGGCGCCGTCCCGGTCACGATCCACGGCTCCGCGACCCCCGACCACGTCGCGCACATCGCCCGGCGCAGCCGCGCTCATCTCGCGATCGTCGGGGGCGCCCGCGAACGGGCGTGCTGGGAACCGCTGTTGGAGGACCCCGGCACGCGCCTGGAGCGCCTCGTCGTCGCCGATGCCGCGGAGGCGGGCCCCCATCGGACGTACGACTCGCTGAAGGGCCCGGACACCTTCGAACACTTCGCGCATGTGGGCGTCCTGGAGAAGAACGGAGGTGTCCTGGAGAAGAGGGGCCTCCTGGCGGCGGGCGTCCTCCAGAAGACAAGCCTCTTCGAGAAGGCCTGGCGCGAGACCCGCTCCACCGACCCCCTGACCATCGTCTACACCTCGGAGACCTCAGGCACCACCGGCGCACCCAAGGGCGTCCGCATCACCCACCGCAATGTCGTCCTGAACGCGCTTGCTCTGGACCGTCTCGCCGACCTCCCGGACCACGTCGCGCACCTCTCTTACCTCCCTTTCGCGCATATCACCGCACGCATGCTCGGGATCTACCTACCGGTGCTCCGCGCCTCGCACGTGTACCTGTGCCCCGACCCCACAGAGGTCGGCGCGATCGCGCGGGAGCTCCACCCGGCGCAGTTCTTCGGGGTCCCGCGTGTGTGGGAGAGGCTCTCCGCCGCCGTACGGGCCGAGCTGGCGGAGCTTCCGGAGGACCGGCGCGCGCTCGTGGACGCGGCGATGGAGTCGGCACGCGCGCGTGCGCGCCGGCGCGAACGGGGCGAGGAGCCGTCCGCCGAGCGGGAAGCGGCCCACCGGGAGGCGAAGGAGCAGGTGCTCGACCCGATCCTCGCCCACGCCGGATTCGACCGCCTCGTGTGGGCGGCGAGCGCGTCGGCTCCCGTGCCGTCGGACGTGAGGGACTTCTGGACGGGCTTCGGCCTCACGATCATGGACGCCTGGGGGCCGATCGAGACGATCGGCGTCGCCACGGCCAACAGCCCCACAGCCTTCCGCCTCGGCTCGGTCGGCAAACCCCTGGACGGCCTGGAGCTGCGCACCGCCGAGGACGGCGAGATCCTGGTGCGCGGCGCGACGGTGTGCGAGGGCTATCTGCGTGCGGACGGCACGGTCGAGGACGCGCGAGACGCGGACGGATGGTTCGCCACGGGGGCCGTCGGGCGTATCGACGCGGACGGCTATCTCTGGCTGACCGATCGCGGGATCGGGCATCCATACACCTCCTGACCTGCGCCAGTGCACCCTCTGATCAGCATGTGAGATGTGCCGCGATGTCAGGTGTGCCACCGCATCCGGAGTGACCCCTCGGGGAAGGTGGCACCTTGGTCCGTACCGCGTCAGGGGTGGTGCGGGCCGAGGCACTGGTGGCGTCATGTCGGAGATCAGGTATGTCCGGGGTGACGCCACCGTTCTGTCGGTCAAGGGCGTCAAGCTGATCGCCCATGTCTGCAACGACATCGGGGGATGGGGGAAGGGCTTCGTCCTGGCCGTCTCCCGCCGCTGGCCGGAGCCGGAGGCGGCCTACCGCGCCTGGCACCGTGACCGCGCCCGCAACGACTTCGGGCTGGGCGCGGCCCAGTTCGTCCAGGTCGAGCGGTATGTCTGGGTGGCGAACCTGATAGGCCAGCGGGGGATACGGACCGGCAGCAAGGGCGTCCCCGTCCGCTACGAGGCGATCGACGCGGCGCTCGCACAGCTGGCGGACAAGGCCGCCGAACTCGACGCGTCCGTCCCTATGCCGCGCATCGGGTGCGGCCTGGCCGGTGGCAAGTGGTCACGCGTGGAGCCACTCATCACGCAGCGGCTGGTGCGGCGGGGAACAGCGGTGACGGTGTACGACCACGGGGATTGAGCGAGGGTCCGAGGCTCGGGGCTGAGGAATCGGGGCTGAGGACTCGGGCTGATGACTCGGGGTGAGGACTCGCGGCCCGGCGGCGTGGGCCGAACACGCCGCCGCGCTCGGCCGAAGGGCTGCTCGCGCTCGGCTGAGGAGTTACTTCCGAAGGGTTACTTTCGGTCAAGTCTGGCGCAGACGCGCGTTGGTTCGCACGGATGAGCGGGTAAGGCATGGCCATGGACCTCATCCCGTACCCCGTAGGCCCACTCAACCCCAAGGTTCAGGATCTGCTCCTCGCGCTGCCGCTGTTCGCCCTCGTCTACGTACTCTTCGCCCGGGTCCTGCCGCGCGTCAACCGGGTGCTGAAGGAGCGGGACGACGCGATCGAGGGCGCCAAGGGCCGGGCCGAAGCCGTGCACGCCCGCGCCGAGCAGGAACGCGCCAAGACGGAGGCGCTCCTGGCCGAGGCCCGCCACGCCGCCGCGCGCATCCGTCAGCAAGCTCTCGAACAGGGCACCGCCCTGATCGCCGAGGCCCGTGCGGACGGGCAGCGCGAACGCGACGCGACGCTGGCCGAGGGCCACGCCCGCATCGAGTCCGAACGCGTGGCCGCCGAGACCGAACTCCGCATATCTGTCTCGGAGTTGGCCTCTAACCTGGCGAGCCGCATCGTGGGCGAGCGGGTCGCGGCCCCCGCGGAGCAGGGCAACTGACGCCCGATCCTGAACCGCTCCCCGGCCGACAGCCCTCTGAAAGGGCTGTCGGCCGGGGGAGAACTCCGGCCGACAGCCGGGGCGTCGGCTCAGCCGGAGTGGACGTCGTTGGTCGCCGCGATCTTCTTCCACGACCTGGGCTGCGAAGGGGTCCCCTTCGCGTCCGCCCCGGCCACCGAGGGCGACGCACCTCGCGCCGCGGGCGCCCCCGGCTTGGACGGCTGGAAAAGCCATGTGTCGAAGAGCGAGGCAAGCGGCTTGCCGGACACGTTCTCCGCGTACTTCCGGAAGTCGCCGACCGACGCGTTCCCGTACGCGTACTTCTGCGGCCAGCCCTTGAGGAGGGCGAAGAACGCCTCGTCCCCGATCTCGTTGCGCAGCGCCTGGAGGGCCAGCGCACCCCGGTCGTACACGGCCAGGTGGAACTGGTTCTCCGGCCCCGGGTCCCCGGGCTCGACCGTCCAGAACGGGTCGTCGGCGGGATGCGAGGCGTACACGTAGTCCGCGAGCTCCTGCGCCGTCCCCTCGCCCTCGTGCTCGGACCACAGCCACTGCGCGTACCGGGCGAAGCCCTCGTTGATCCAGATGTCCTTCCAGCCGGCCACGGAGACCTTGTTGCCGTACCACTGGTGGGCCAGCTCATGGACGACGACGGAGACGTTCGAGCCGTTCGCGAACTGCCGTGGGCTGTAGAAGGGCCGGGTCTGCGTCTCGAGCGCGTATCCGGTGTCGGTGTTCGGCACGTACCCGCCGAGCGCGTTGTACGGATACGGCCCGAAGTACTCGCTCAGCCAGTCGGCGACCTCCCCGGTCCGCTCGATGCTCGCCCGCGCCGCGCCGTAGTTGTCGCCGAGGTCCTTGCTGTACGCGTTGATGACCGGAATCCCGCTCTCGGTCGTCCCGGTCGTGACGTCGAACTTCCCGACCGCCAGCGTGGCGAGATACGTGGCCTGCGGTTTATTGGACCGCCAGGTGTAGCGGGTCCAGCCGGCCCGCGAACTCGTCGACTGGAGTGTGCCGTTGGAGATGGCCTGCGTGCCGTCGGGGACCAGCACCGATACGTCGTAGGTGGCCTTGTCGAGCGGGTGGTCGTTGCTCGGGAACCACCACCAGGCCGCCTCGGGCTCGTTCGCCCCGACACCCCCGTCGGGCGTGCGGTGCCAGCTGGTGAACCCGTACGCCTGTTCGGACGACGGCACACCGCTGTAGCGCACCACGACGGTGATGGCCGTGCCCTTGGGCAGCGGGGCCTTCGGGGTGATCTCCAGCTCGTGCTGGCCGGAGGCGGCGAACGACGCCTTCGCGCCGTTGACCCGCACTTCGCTGACGTCCAGCAGGAAGTCGAGGTTGAACCGCGAGAGGTCCTGGGTGGTCCGGGCCAGCAGGGTCGCCGTGCCCTCCAGTTCGTCCGTACCGGGTTGGTACTTGAGCCGCAGGTCGTAGTGGGAGACGTCGTATCCGCCGTTGCCGTAGGCCGGGTAGTAGGGGTCGCCGATGCCCGGGGCTCCGGGGGAGTGGTCAGCCGCCGTCGCCGGGATCGCCAGCAGCAGGGAGGCGGCGAGCGCGCCGGGGGCGAGGAGTCTGCGGTGCACGTCGAGCTCCAAGTCGTGGGGGCATGAAGTCTGTCCGGAGCCTATTCACTCCCTGTGGCCTCGGGGGTGTCCACGGCCGCTCCTGTCACACGATCGCCATTCGGCCGACATGAGCCACTCCGCCGCACCGGCCACTTCGCCGCACAAGCCCATTCCTTCGCGTGAGTGCTCCAAGGGCCCCCTTTTACACAGGAGTTGACCGGGGTACCGTCCGCGCATGCCGACACCAGCGCGCCGCATGCGCTTCACGACCTGGAGATCGCTCGCGATGGCGGCCACGGCCGCCTTGATGGCCGCCTTCCTCACCCCCGCCGCCGCACACGGCGCCCCGCGGGAGAGCGCCCCGATCTACTCCTACGAGAGCGCGATCCGCGAATCCGTTTGGGTGGACACCGGCCTCGACGGCGACAGCGACGGGAAGACCGACCGCGTCGCCGTCGACATCGTCCGGCCCCGGGAACTCGCCCAGCAGGGCCGCAAAGTCCCCGTGATCATGGACGCCAGCCCGTACTACTCCTGCTGCGGACGCGGCAACGAGAGCCAGCTCAAGACGTACGACGCGAACGGCAACGTCGTCCAGATGCCGCTGTTCTACGACAACTACTTCGTGCCGCGCGGCTACGCCTTCGTCGGAGTCGACCTGGCCGGAACCAACCGCTCCGACGGCTGTGTGGACGTCGGCGGACGTTCCGACATCCAGTCCGCGAAGGCGGTCGTCGACTGGCTCAACGGCCGGGCCAAGGCCTACACCTCGCGCTCCGGTAGCGACCGGGCCAAGGCGGGCTGGACCAACGGCAAGACCGGCATGATCGGCAAGAGCTGGGACGGCACCATCGCCAACGGCGTCGCCGCCACCGGTGTCGAGGGCCTGAAGACCATCGTGCCGATCAGCGCCATCTCCTCCTGGTACGACTACTACTTCTCCCAGGGCGCCCCGCTCTACGACTCGGGCCCGGACTGGCTCTCCGACTACGTCGACAGCCCTGACGCCCGTACCAAGTGCGCCGCCGTGCAGCAGAAGCTCGTCGACGAGGCGCCGCGCACCGGCGACTGGACCTCGCTGTGGACCGAGCGCGACTATGTGAAGGACGCGAGCAAGGTCAAGGCGAGCGTCTTCCTGATCCACGGCTCGCAGGACCTCAACGTCCGTATGGAACACGTCGGTCCGTGGTGGGACGCCCTCGCCAAGAACGGCGTCGAGCGCAAGATCTGGCTCTCCCAGACCGGTCACGTCGACCCCTTCGACTTCCGCCGCGCCGACTGGGTCGACACCCTGCACCGCTGGTTCGACCACGAGCTCCTCGGCTACGACAACGGCATCGACGACGAGCCCATGGCCGACATCGAGCGCCACCCCGGCCAGTGGGTCACCGCCGCCGTCTGGCCGCCCCGCTCCACCCAGGCGACGACCCTGCGTCCGGGCGAGGGCACCCAGGCGGGCGTCGGCATCCTCGGTCTCCGCAAGAGCGAGGGCACCGAGACCTTCACCGACGACCCGCAGCTGAGCGAGACCGACTGGGCGGCGCACATCGACCGGTCCACCTCCGAGAAGGCCGGGTTCGTCACCAAGCCGTTGACCCGGGACCTGCGCCTGTCCGGCTCGTCCAAGGTGACCGTCACCGCCACCCCGACCACCTCGACCGCCCACCTCTCCGCGGTCCTCGTCGACCTCGGTCCGGACACCATCCGCGACTACGCCGCCGCCGGCGAGGGCATCACCACGCTCACCGACCGCACCTGCTGGGGCCCGAGCACGACCGGCGACAGCTCCTGCTTCAAGGCCACGCAGGCGAAGACGACCGACGTCGACTACACGGTCCTCAGCCGTGGCTGGGCCGACCTGGGCACCTACGCCACCGCCGGGAAGGGCGTCCCGCTCACCCCGGGCAAGGCGTACACGATCACCCTCGACCTGGCCGCAACCGACCACGTCGTCCCTGCGGGCCACCGGCTCGCGCTGATCGTCGCGGGCACCGACAAGGACCTCATCGACCCCCCGTCGAGCACGCCGACCCTGACCCTCGACCTGTCCCGTACGTCGGCCCGCGTACCGCTGGTCGGCGGCGCCGAGGCCTTCTCGAAGGCGACCGCGGGCTCCACCGCGGCCGAGAGCACATCGGTTCTCGACGGTGTACGCGACCCGCGCACCGCCCTCCGCGTCCCTGGAGACAGCCCCTGATGACACTCCGAACGCGCGCCCTTGCCGTGGCGGTCATCGCCACGGCTCTGGCGGCCCCCATGCTGACGATCACACCGGCGTACGCGTCAAAGACCCCGCCCCGCACCGGATTCGAACAGTCCAATGGCGCCCGCTGGACCGGCCAGCCCGAGGAGCAGGACTTCCTGGCGGCCGTCGACAAGGCGAGCGACCGGGTGTCCGTGACCCGGATCGGTACGACCAAGCAGGACCGCCCGCTCCAACTCGTCCGCGTCGGCACGCACCGCACGGCGACCACCGTGCTCCTGGTGTGCAGCCAGCACGGCGACGAACCGTCCGGGCGCGAGGCCTGCCTCACCACGATCCGCGACCTGGCGTACGCGAAGGACCAGCGGACCCGGAAGTTCCTCGCCACCACCACCCTGCTCGTCGTTCCCACCGCCAACCCCGACGGCCGTGCCGCCGACACCCGCGGCAACAGCGACGGTGTCGACATCAACCGCGACCACCTCGCGCTGCAGACGGCCGAGGCACGCGCGATGGCCAAGGTGGTGCGCGACCGCGAGCCCGATGTCGTCTACGACCTGCACGAGTACGGGGCCACACCCAAGTACTACGACAAGGACCTCTTCGATCTCTGGCCGCGCAACCTCAACACGGACGCGGTCGTGCACGACGAGGCTCAGACCCTGTCGCAGGCGTACGTGCGGCCCGCCGCACAGCAAGCGGGGTACACGACGGGCACCTACGGCATCTGGACCGACCCCGTGACCGGCGATCCGATCAAACAGACCGCCGGGGACGGGCAGGAGCGCATCCTGCGGAACATGTCGGGCGTCAAACACTCCGTCGGCCTGCTGATCGAGAGCCGCGTCGACGCCCCGGCCGGCGTCGACGAACCGACCAACAACCGGCGCCGCGTCGACTCCCAACTGGCGGCACTCGGCGGCCTGTTCGGCTTCGCGGGAGAGCGGGGCACAAGAGTCGCGGCGGCGACGGACGCGGCCCGGCTCGCGGGCTACCGCGACACCGGCCCGGTCTACGTCGGCGGCGCGGACAACGACCCGGCCGAAACCTCCGAGGTGATCCAGAACCCGCCCTGCGGCTACCGGCTCACCGCCGACCAGTACGCGGACCTCGGCGACGAACTCGCCCTGCACGGCGTGCGGGTACGGCCTGAGGGCGACGGTGTACTCGTACCCCTGCGCCAGTCCCTGCGCGCCCTTGTCCCGCTGCTTCTCGACGAGCGCGCGCCGTACCACCTCACGGCAGGGGAGCCCGCCCCCGACTGCTGAGCGCCAGGAGCGCTCTCTCCACGGCGGCCGGGCCTCGCCCGGTGCGAGCCCGGCCGCCTCCCGCGCACTCCCAGGGGCGCGCGGGCAGAGCCCACGCGCGAAATATGTCATGCCGTGCTCACATCGCTCCCACTCTGGGGATACTCACAGCATGTCTGCCGAGTACGCGACCTTCGGCCTGGCACCGGCGATGCGTGCCGGTGGAGTCCTCGCCAACGGTGACTACCAAGTGCACCGGGATTTCGTCGACTTCATTGTCGAGGGGCGCCCGCTGCTGTACCAGCTCTCCGACCTCGACGCGGTGTCCCCGCTCGCCTCCGACGTACCGCCCGCTATCTTCACCGCCCAGGTCCGCAGCCTCCTTCTGGAGGCCGAGGCTCCGCTCGACGGCGGCCGGTACGTCATCTACGGCTGCCCCGAATGCGAGGGCATCGAGTGCGGTGCCGTCACCGCCGTGATCGAAAAAACCGACGACGACTATGTGTGGCGCGACTTCGCCTGGCAGACCGACGAGCGGGTCGATCTGGGCCTCAACGGCTACCACGGCATAGGGCCGTTCCGCTTCCGCGGCGCCGAGTACCGCAGCGCCCTGAACTCGCTGCTCAGCGGCGACTCCGGGGCACGGCGTCGGGTCCTCCTCATCGGCGCCCGCGTCGCCGTGCTCGCCAAGCTCGCCGCCGCCCTGCGCACCATCGGCATCGGTGCCGACATCACCCACGACGCCACAAATGTCCCGGCCGACGAGCTGCGCACCTACGGCGCGGTGGCCTTCGGGCGCGCCGTCGGCGAGCGGGAGCGCGCCGCCGTACGGCAGTCCTTCGAGCGGGCCGGAGTCGAGGTCGCGTACGTCGACGGCCTGGCCCCGATCGTTCCGCTCCTCGTCGCCCAGATAGAACACGCGCTCGACCGCAGCCCCAGCGAGCTGCGCCGTCTCACCCGCCTCGTCGCCGCGGACGGCGAGGCCGGCATCGAGGTCACCTCCACCTGCCGGGTCCAGCTGACCGCGTACCGCCTCGACCGCCTGTACCGCACCCACACCCAGGAGGTCTTCGACGGGATCCTGGAGGCGGGTCGGCACCGCGTCGCCCTGGACGCCAAGGCCGTGAAGGGGGAGTCCTTCCTCGTGGCGCGGACGTCGGGGAGCGTGCTGGTGGCGGCGATGGCCCACTGAGATCCGAGGAGGGCGGCCGGGCCGTTAGGATCGGCCTTCTGATGACTGCCACTCTCGTCGCCAAGAATCTCGCCGCCGGACACGGCGACCGCTCGCTCTTCGCCGGGCTCGACCTCGTCGTCGCGCCCGGCGACGTGATCGGACTCGTCGGTGCCAACGGCGCCGGCAAATCCACGCTGCTGCGGCTGCTCGCCGGGCTGCTCACGCCGGAGCAGGGGGAGCTGCGCCTCTCCCCGCCGTCCGCGACCGTCGGGCATCTGCCGCAGGAGCCGGAGCGGCGGGAGGGCGAGAGCGTACGGGAGTTCCTGGCGCGGCGTACGGGCGTGGCCGAGGCCCAGCGGGTGATGGACGAGGCGACGCAGGCGCTGGTCGACGGAGCACCGGGCGCGGATGACGCGTACTCGACGAGCCTGGAGCGCTGGCTCGACCTCGGCGGCGCCGACCTCGACGAGCGCGCCGAGGAGGTTGCCGACTCCCTCGGGCTCGGTGTCGACCTCGACCAGCCGATGACCTCCCTCTCAGGTGGCCAGGCGGCCCGCGCGGGCCTCGCCTCCCTCCTCCTCTCCCGCTACGACGTCTTCCTGCTCGACGAACCCACCAACGACCTCGACCTGGACGGCCTGGAACGACTCGAACGCTTTGTGTCCGGCCTGCGCGCGGGCACCGTCGTCGTCAGCCACGACCGCGAGTTTCTGACCCGCACGGTCACCAAGGTGCTCGAACTTGACCTCGCGCAGCAGCAGATCACGCTGTACGGCGGCGGATACGAGGCGTACCTGGAGGAGCGCGACACCGCGCGCCGGCACGCCCGCGAGGACTTCGAGGAGTACGCCGACAAGAGGTCCGCGCTCGAAGGCCGCGCCCAGATGCAGCGCTCCTGGATGGACAAGGGCGTGAAGAACGCCCGGCGCAAGGCGAGCAACGACAACGACAAGATCGGCCGCAAGTTCCGTAGCGAGGCCAGCGAGAAGCAGGCCGCGAAGGCCCGGCAGACCCAGCGCATGATCGAACGGCTCGATGTCGTCGATGAGCCGCGCAAGGAGTGGGAGCTGCGCATGGAGATCGCGGCGGCACCGCGCTCCGGCGCGGTCGTCGCCACCCTGCGGGACGCCGAGGTGCGGCGCGGCGACTTCACCTTCGGTCCCGCGACGCTCCAGATCGACTGGGCGGACCGGGTCGCCGTCACGGGCGCCAACGGCGCCGGCAAGTCGACCCTGCTGGGCGCCCTGCTCGGCCGCGTCCCGCTGGACGCCGGCCACGCCGCCCTCGGCCCCGGCGTGGTCGTCGGCGAGGTCGACCAGGCCCGCAAGCTCTTCCACGGCTCCGAAGCCCTGCTCGACGCGTTCTGCGCGGCCGTCCCCGACACCGAGCCGGTCGAGGTCCGCACCCTGCTGGCCAAGTTCGGCCTCAAGTCGGAGCACGTCCTGCGCCCGGCGGCGACGCTCTCGCCGGGGGAGCGCACCCGCTCGGCGCTGGCACTGCTCCAGGGCCGTGGTGTCAACCTCCTCGTCCTCGACGAGCCGACCAACCACCTCGACCTCCCGGCGATCGAACAGCTGGAGTCGGCGCTCGACTCGTACGAGGGCACGCTGCTGCTCGTCACCCACGACCGCCGCATGCTGGACGCCGTCCGCACCACCCGCCGCCTGGAGGTGGCGGCGGGCAAGGTCACGGAACGCTGACCTACGCGGTGGTCAGCCGTCGCGCCATCGTGGGGTAGTCGACGACATACCCGTCCGCGTCGAGCTCCAGGTCACTGCGGTAGTCGCCGGAGGCGAAGCGGACACGCCCGCCGTCTGCGTGCCGCCCGAGATGCGTGTACATCTGCTGCGACGCCCGCACCGTCAGCTCCGGCACCGACACCCAGGCCATCAGGAACTCCCGCTCGCCCGGGCCGAGGTGGAGTCCATGGCGCAGCACCGGCATGGTGTTCGTGAGCGGGCACAGGCCCAGGTCGCAATCGAGGGCACCGCCGAGGTCGGGAAGCCATTCCCCGTCGGCGGTCCAGTGGCCCTCCCCGTCGTGCCGTAGATCGAGGGCGCGCGTGCCCGCGGCCGTCTCGGCCGTCACGCGCAGCCGACGGGTCACGAAGCCGTCGGCGGTGTCGAGTTCGTACGAGATCCAGTACGGCTCCGGAGTGGTCCCGACCGCACGTCCGCGCGCCGACAGTGCGCCGGCGCCGGACGTGATCCAAGAGGTCTCGTACCCCTTGCTCTCCGTGACTACCCAGGTGATGACACGCGAAGTGACCATGGTGTCACTTTAGGGAGCGCCCCGAAGACGCGCGAAGAACTGCGCGACGAGCCACGAACTACTCGCAGCGCAGCAACGCACCTCCAGAACTCAACGCCTCCCCTTCTTGGGGTCGACAAGCCCCGCCCGCCGCAGCGCGTCGGCCATCGCACTGTTGGCCGGCGGCGGCGCGGCAGCCTGCCGAGCCCCGCCGCCACCGCTCCCACCCGCACCACCACGCGCCTGCCGCGGCTGCTGCTGCCGCTGCTGCGGCGGACGGCCGCCACGCTGCGGGCGTCCACCCCCAGCCTGCTGATCCGCCGGGGCCGCCTCGTCGTCCAGCCGCAGCGTCAGCGAGATCCGCTTGCGCGGAATGTCGATGTCGAGCACCTTCACCTTGACGATGTCGCCCGGCTTCACCACGTCCCGCGGGTCCTTCACGAACGTCTTCGACATCGCCGAGACGTGCACCAGACCGTCCTGGTGGACGCCGACGTCCACGAAGGCCCCGAAGGCGGCCACATTCGTGACGACCCCTTCGAGCACCATCCCGGAGGTCAGGTCGGAGATCTTCTCGACGCCCTCCTTGAAGGTGGCCGTCTTGAAGGCGGGCCGCGGGTCGCGCCCCGGCTTCTCCAGCTCCTTCAGGATGTCCGTGACGGTCGGCAGACCGAACGTCTCGTCCACGAAGTCGGTCGGCCTGAGCGAGCGCAGCACACCGGTGTTGCCGATCAGGGAAGCGACCGCGCTGCCCGCCGTCTTCACCATCCGCCGCACCACGGGGTATGCCTCCGGGTGCACGCTGGACGCGTCCAGCGGGTCCTCCCCGTCCCGGATCCGCAGGAAGCCCGCGCACTGCTCGTACGCCTTCGGGCCGAGCCGGGCCACGTCCTTGAGCGCCTTACGGGACCGGAAGGGGCCGTTCGCGTCGCGGTGGGTCACGATGTTCTCGGCGAGGCCGGAGGTGATCCCGGAGACGCGGGAGAGCAGCGGCGCGGAGGCCGTGTTCACGTCCACGCCCACGCCGTTCACACAGTCCTCGACCACCGCGTCCAGCGACCGGGAGAGCTTCACCTCGGACAGGTCGTGCTGGTACTGCCCGACGCCGATGGACTTCGGGTCGATCTTCACCAGCTCGGCGAGGGGGTCCTGGAGCCGGCGCGCGATGGACACGGCGCCGCGCAGTGACACGTCCATGTCGGGGAGCTCCTGCGAGGCGAACGCCGACGCCGAGTACACCGACGCCCCCGCCTCGGAGACCATCACCTTGGTGAGCGTCAGCTCCGGGTGCTTGGTGATGAGCTCACCGGCGAGCTTGTCCGTCTCGCGGGAGGCCGTGCCGTTGCCGATCGCGATCAGCTCGACCGCGTGCTCCTTGGCGAGCCGGGCGAGCTTGGCGATGGCCTCGTCCCACTTGTTGGCCGGGACGTGCGGGTAGATGACGTCCGTCGCGACGACCTTGCCGGTCGCGTCGACGACGGCGACCTTCACGCCCGTACGGAAACCGGGGTCCAGGCCCAGCGTCGTGCGTGTGCCCGCCGGGGCGGCGAGCAGCAGGTCCCGCAGGTTCGCCGCGAAGACGTTGACCGCCTCGTCCTCGGCGGCCGTCCGCAGCCGCAGCCGCAGGTCGATGCCGAGGTGCACGAGGATGCGGGTCCGCCAGGCCCAACGGACCGTGTCCGTGAGCCACTTGTCGGCGGGACGGCCACGGTCGGCGATCTGGAAGCGGTGGGCGACGATCCCCTCGTACGAGGACGGGCCGGGCTGCTCGGAAGGCTCCTCGGGCTCCAGAACGAGGTCGAGGACCTCCTCCTTCTCGCCGCGCAGCAGGGCGAGGACGCGGTGCGAGGGCAGCTCCTTGAAGGGCTCGGCGAAGTCGAAGTAGTCGGCGAACTTGGCGCCCGCCTCCTCCTTGCCGTCCCGCACCTTGGCGGCCAGCCGCCCGCGCACCCACATGCGCTCGCGCAGCTCGCCGATCAGGTCGGCGTCCTCCGAGAACCGCTCGGTGAGGATGGACCGGGCGCCGTCGAGCGCGGCCTGCGGATCGGCGACGCCCTTGTCGGCGTCCACGAAGGCCGCCGCCGCGGCGAGCGGGTCGACCGACGCGTCGCCGAGCAACCCGTCGGCCAGCGGCTCCAGGCCTGCCTCCCGCGCGATCTGCGCCTTCGTGCGCCGCTTCGGCTTGAACGGCAGATAGATGTCCTCGAGGCGCGCCTTCGTCTCGGCGCCCCGGATCTGCGCCTCGATCTCCTCGGTGAGCTTGCCCTGCTCGCGCACCGATTCGAGGATCGCCGTGCGCCGCTCCTCCAGCTCCCGCAGATAGCGCAGCCGCTCCTCGAGCGTGCGCAGCTGCGCATCGTCGAGCATCTCGGTCGCTTCCTTGCGGTAGCGGGCGATGAAGGGCACCGTCGAACCGCCGTCGAGCAAGTCGACGGCGGCCTTGACCTGCCGCTCCCGTACGCCGAGCTCCTCGGCGATCCTGCCTTCGATGGACCCTACGAGGGGTGTCGTCACGATCCCGTACCGCCTTCTCCACTGAGGTTGCGCGGCAATTGTGGCAGGTGGCACCGACAATGGGGGATCAGGGCGCCGATCGGCGCTGTCAGCCTTTGCCGATCATGCCCTCGGGGAACGCGCCGGCCGCGAGCGCCGCCGTCAGCAGACCCAGCGCCAGCTCGGTGAGGCGTGCCACGCCCGCGGAGCCCAGATGCTCGTACGGGGCGCGGTCGAGCCGGTCCGTCCGCGCCTCGATCTCCTTGCGCAGGGCCACTCCCGCCTGAGTCAACTCGCCCTGGGCGTCGAGCAGTCCGCGCTCGCGCAGCCGCCCGACCGCCGCGTCCCAGTCCGCGCGCGACCAGCCGCGCGTGCCCAGCGCCCACTTCGGGGCCATGCCCTTGCCGGTCGCGGCGTGGCTGACCAGGGCCTCGACCGGGTCGAGTTCCGCGTCGAGCAGCACCGCGAGATGACCGTCGCCGCGGTGCTCGCGCAGCAGCGTGGCCGCGTGCCAGAGCGCGAGATGCGGCGCGTCGGGCACGGGCAGGTCCGCGTGCGCGGCGTACAACGGGCGCGCGGTCCTGCCGCAGGCCTCGGTGGCCCGCAGGGCGAGCTCCGCCGCCTCGGCCACCTCCTTGGATGCGAGGACGTCCTCGCCGAGCAGCCGCCGCAGCGTCGCGTCGACGGCACGCGCGCGTGCCGCGAGCACGGTCTGGGGCGAGGCCGCCCGCCACACCTCGGGCAGGTGCTTCGCCACCAGCTCGTGGCGGAAGTTGTAGAACGTCGCCGTCACCGTGCCCGGACCCACCGGCCCCATGGCCGCCGCCCGCACGGCGAAGTACGCGCCCCGCTCGTCCTCGATCCCGACCGCGGCCAGCTCCCGCCCCAGGTCAGGCGAGAAGTAGTGCGTCGAGTGCAGCGGGTTGAGGACGTTGTGGCAGCGCCGCGCGGCGCGCTCCGGCAGAGGAGTGGTCATGCCACGCACGTTACCGACTAGTCGGTACGGGAGGAATGGCAGGGCGCGTCATGGCAGGAAAGAGGATCGCCGGCGACGAGCACGCCCAGGCCGTCCAGCTGCTGACCGAGTACGACCCGCAGCCGCCCTACGACGCCGGATCCCCTGGAAAAGCGCCCGCGCACCTCGTCGAGGAGTTCCGCACGAGCAGCCGCTTCAGCCTCACGTAGTCCAGGTGGGCAGACGCTTCCGCCTTACGTGGTCCAGGTAAAACGCGGCTGCCTGCGCTCCAGGAACGCGGCGACGCCCTCCGCGGTGTCGCCGCTGCCCCGCGCCTGCTGAGCCCAGTACGTGTCCCGGTCCGTCCGCCCGTTCGCGAACTCCTTGGCGGCCGCCTGCGTCAGCAGCGACCGCGCGGCCAGCACGCGCGTGAACTCCCCCACCCGCTTGCCGAGTTCACCCTCGGGCAGCACCTCGTCCACCAGACCCGTGCGCAACGCCCGCTCCGCGTCGATCAACTCGCCCGAGAACAGCAGATACTTGGCCGCACCCGGACCCACCAGTGACACCAACCGCCGGGTGGAGGAGGCCGGATAGACGATCCCCAGCTTCGCCGGAGTCACCCCGAACAGCGACCCCTCCTGCGCGAACCGCAGATCGCAGGCCGCCGCGAGCTGGGACCCGCCGCCCACGCAGTACCCGCGGATCGCGGCCAGCGTCGGCTTGGGGAACGCGGCCAGCGCCTCCTCGGCGAGCACGGCGAGACCCTGTGCCTCGTCCGGGGATTCCCGCAGCGTCGAGATGTCGGCCCCCGCGCAGAACGTGCCGCCCTCGCCGGTGAGCACGAGCGCGCGCACGGCGGGGTCGGCGGCCAGGCCGTCGAGCAGGGGTGGCAGCGCCCGCCACATGTCGGCCGTCATGGCGTTGCGTTTGGTCGGGTGGTGGATGACGACGGTGGCGACCCCGTCGCCCACACTGTGCAGCAGCTGCGGCTCCATACGCCGGATGCTATCCGTATCCGTCGAACGTACGATCAAGGAGGGAAAGGCGCGAGGAGGCGCTCACGGCCAAGTCCAAGGCGGCCGGGCCGAAGGGCGAAAGCGCCCGGCTCACCCGCAGTTTCGGCTGGCTCGCAGCGTTCGGCGTGATCCTTGTGATCGCGGGACTCGTCGGGCTCGTCTATACCGGGGTCGCCACGCTGACCTCGATGATCCTGTTCGGCTGGCTGCTCCTGATCGGTGGCGCGGTCGGACTGCTGCACGCGATCCAGGCGCGCGGCACCAACTTCTTCTGGCTCGGTGTGGTGGTCGCCGCCCTGAACATCGCGGCCGGCGTGGTCGTCATCCGGCGACCGGACGCCGCGGCTGAGGCGCTCACGATGTTCGCCGCCCTGCTGTTCCTGACCGGCGGGGTGTTCCGGCTGGTCGGCAGCCTGGTGGTGCGTGGCCCGCAGGTCGGCTGGACGCTCCTGCAAGGCGCCTTCGGCCTGCTCCTCGGCATCCTGGTGCTGGCTTCCTGGCCCAGCAGCAGCAAGTACGTCATCGGCTGCTTCTTCTCGCTCGCTCTGCTCTTCGACGGACTGGGCCTGATCGCCGCGGGCTTCGGCGGGCGGCGCATCGTGAGTCTGGTCTCGGGGAACGAATCGGGCGAGCCCGGGGGCAAACCCGTACAACCCGAATAGTTCCCGAAGCGGACACAACAGCGGCGGGACCAGTCGCACAGTCAACCGTGCCAGGCGCAGGCGATCAGAAGCCGTCGATACCCGCTTACTTCTGGTCAGGCATCCGGTCCGAACCAGCGCGTTACCAACACTCGACGTGTGGTGACAATCGAGCGCAAGGGTGGCGACCGGACGATGGAGAACCACGGGCGGGGGTTCGACTCCCGTCCCGAAGGCGGCGGGGACGGGCCTCCCGACCGGAGAGCACCGGGTCCGCTGCCGTATGAGGGGGTGTGGCGGTTCACCGCTCCCGCTGTCGACGCCTCGGTTCCGCAGGCCCGACACGCCGTTCGTGACCTGCTGTGGCGCCAGGGTGTGCCGGTCTCGGACGACCTTGTCCAAGGGCTGCTGCTGATCGTTTCCGAACTGGTCACGAACGCCGTCCGGCACGCGGCACTCCTGTCGCCGATGCTCGCCGTGGAGGTCGCCGTCGGCGCCGAGTGGGTGCGGGTCTCGGTGGAGGACAACCACCCCTACCGTCCGACCGCTCTGGAGGCCGATCACGGCCAGACCGGAGGCCGCGGTCTGCTCCTGGTGCGGGAGGTCACCAGGGAGTCGGGCGGGGTGTGCGACGTCGAGCACACGGCGAGCGGCGGCAAGGTGATCTGGGCCGCCCTGCCGCTCACTCCGAGCGTCGTGTAGCGGGACGGGCTACCAGCCCGCGGACGGGCCGGTCAGCTCCCTGATCGCCGGACGGGCCGCGTCCAGGACGGTCATGAACCACGCCGAGAAGGTGTCCTTCGCGTGCCGCTCCGCCAGCTCGGCCGCGGTTACGAAGGCTGTCGCCCCGACCTCCTCCGGGTCGGGGCGCAGCGGTGCCTGCACCATCCCGACGAAGAGGTGGTTGTACTCCTGTTCCACCAGGCCCGACTCCGGGTCCGGATGGTTGTAGCGGACCGTGCCCGCCTCGGCGAGCAGCGACGGGGAGACCCCGAGCTCCTCGTGCGTGCGCCGGGCGGCCGCCGCGAAGGGAGCCTCGCCGGGGTAGGGGTGACCGCAGCAGGTGTTGGACCAGACACCGGGGGAGTGGTACTTGCCCAGGGCGCGCTGCTGGAGCAGCATCCGGCCGCGCTCGTCGAAGAGGAACACGGAGAACGCCCGGTGCAGCTGCCCCGGCGCCTGATGGGCGGCGAGCTTCTCCGCCGTGCCGATCGTATTGCCGTCCTCGTCGACCAGCTCGAGCAAGATCGCTTCAGCGGTGCCGTTCGACGAACTGTGCGTCGCGGTGGCAGGTGTGATCGGCATACCCATCCTTCGCATCGGTCTTCGAGCCCCAAGTCTGCCGTACGAAACCGGCACTCCCGGCACTTCGCGGCTCCCCGCATGTCCCGCCCCGGGCTCGCGGGGCGGGACACGCGGACGACGTACGTCAGCTGCCGTCGGCGGCCGGATACCTGATCGTGCCCGGTGCCACGGACGAGGAACCGTCCAGGACAGGGGGCGTCAGGTGTTCGGCCGGCCCTCCGCATCCGGGCCGGATGCCGTACACCGAAGCGGGCAGGAGACCGAGCCTCGGGTAGTACCCGGGCGCATGGGTACGAGGACGAGGCGCGCCGCCCGCGCGCATGCCGCCTCCGGCACCGCGCGTACGACGACCACTCCCGTGCCGTGGACGTACGGCGCCGGGAGTGGCCTTCGCGCGGGACGCCTCAGCCGTCGGCGCGGACCGGACGCAGGACGTAGCCCGCGTAGCCGTACTCCCTCCCGTGCTCGCGGCGCATCGCGATCTCCGCCCGGGTGCCCGCGACGGCCTCGGCCATGCCGGGACGCGTGACGTCGGCCGCGTCCGCGTGGGCGGCGAGCGGCTCGTAGTACTCGTCCCAGTCGGACTCCGGCTGGGGATACACGCCGAGTACGCAGTACCCGGCGTCGAGTGCGGCCCGGGTGTTCTCCTCGGTGGTGCGCAGCAGCCCCTCCCAGAAGGCGATGGCCTGGGCGGACGGCGTGTCGGTGGTCCACACGCAGTCGGTGAGCACCAGCGTGCCGCTGGGGGCAAGCAGGCGGCGCCAGGAGCGCAGCGCGGTGTCGAAGCCGATCAGGTAGGCCGAGCTCTCGGCCCAGATCAGGTCGAACGAACCGTCCGGACAGGGGAGTTCGCCCATGTCCCCGTTGACGGTGTGGATCGACGCGGTGAGGCCCTGTGCCTCGGCGGCCGTCCGCAGTTCGTCGAGGAACGGTTCGTGCAGATCGACGGCCGTGACCTCGGCCGCGGCCTCGGCGGCCAGCAGCAGCGCCGACCGGCCGGGCCCGCAGCCCAGATCGAGCACGCGCGGACGTGCGGGCAGCGGGCCCGCGAGGGACAGCAGATGACGCGTCGTGGCGTCGGAACCGGGGCCCTGCCGTGGCAGTCCATGGTGCAGGGCGAAGAAAGCCTCGTGGGAGGCGTCATGGTCGGACAACGTGAGAAACCTTCGGATGCGGGGGCCCGGGCCGCCGCGCACGCCGCTCGGCGTGGGTCAGCCGTGGACCCGGAGGATGGGGACGCACCTGTCGTCGCCGCACATGGCAGCGGCATGCGGGACAGTCATCAACCCACCTCTTCCTCGGATCGGGGTCACGCTAGCACCGGACGTGAAGGGGCCGCATTGCATTAATGGGCATCAATGGCAGAGCTTCGCCTCGTGCTCCGCGTGCCCGCTCGGCTCCAGCTGGAAGGTGCAGTGCTCCACGTCGAAGTGGTCACCCAGGCAGCCCTGGAGCTCGTGGAGCATCTTCTCGTGGCCTATGGCGTTCAGGACGTCGGAGCTGACGACCACGTGGGCGGAGAGGACCGGCATGCCGGAGGTGATGGTCCAGGCGTGCAGATCGTGGACGTCCTCGACGCCGGGCAGCGCCACGATGTGGGCGCGCACCTCCGCCATGTCGACGTTCTTGGGAGCCGCCTCCAGCAACACGTCGAGCGTCTCGTGGAGCAGCTTCCAGGTGCGCGGGACGATCATGAGACTGATGAGGATCGAGGCGATCGGGTCGGCGGCCTGCCAGCCGGTGCTCATGATCACCACCGCGGAGATGATGACCGCCACCGAGCCCAGTGCGTCCGCCACCACCTCCAGGAAGGCGCCGCGCACATTCAGGCTGTCCTTCTGGCCGCGCATCAGCAGCGTGAGCGAGATCGTGTTCGCGACCAGGCCGATCATGCCGAACACGATGGTCAGGCTTCCCTCGGTGGCGGCGGGCGTCACGAAACGGTTGATCGCCTCGTACAGGACGTAGCCGCCGACACCGAGCAGGAGCAGACAGTTGGCGAGCGCGGCGAGGATCTCGGCCCGCGCGTAGCCGAACGTGCGCCTTCCGCTGGGCGGGCGGCCCGCGAAGTGGATCGCGAGCAGCGCCATGCCGAGGCCCACCGCGTCCGTCGCCATGTGCGCCGCGTCCGCGACGAGCGCGAGCGAATCGGCGAGGACACCGCCGACGATCTCGACCACCATCACGGTGAGCGTGATCGACAGCGCGACGCGCAGTCTTCCGCGGTACGCGGCTGTCGCCGTGCCGGTGGTGGGCGCGCCGTGCGCGTGCCCGTGATCGTGTCCAGCCCCCATGGAAGCCGCCTCCTGTGCTCTGCCCGGGATCACAGTGAACTACGGGTGGGGGGTATCGGGCAACGCGGCACTGAACACCGTTGTCATATGCTCTGACCTGCGGAAACGATCCGCAGGTCAGAGGGGCGGAGCCGGGACGCGATCACTGGTCCTGAGTCCGGGGCCGGTGCAGCAGCCACCCCTGCCAGGCCGACTCGACCATCTCGCGCACCTCGCGCCGCGCACCCCAGCCGAGCTCCTCGGCGGCCAGCGCGGCCGAGGCGACCGCGCGCGGGGCGTCACCGGGGCGGGGCGGCTCGACGACCGGCCGGCGACTGTCGCCGCTGACCTCCGCGATGAGCGTGAGGAGTTCCCGTACCGAAACGCCCTCGCCGCGGCCGATGTTCACGGTCAGGTCGCCCGTCGCGCCGCCGGCCAGCCGCCGGGCCGCCGCGAGGTGCGCCTCGGCGAGGTCGGCGACGTGGATGTAGTCACGGACGCAGGTGCCGTCCGCCGTCGGATAGTCGTCCCCGAAGATCCGCGGGGCCTCGCCGCGGGTGAGGCGGTCGAAGACCATCGGGATGACGTTGAACACACCGGTGTCGGCCAGCTCCGGTGTGGCCGCGCCCGCCACGTTGAAGTAGCGCAGACACACCGTCGCGATGCCGTGCGCCCGGCCGGCGGCGCGCACCAGCCACTCGCCGGCGAGCTTCGTCTCGCCGTACGGGCTCATCGGGGCGCAGGGGGTGTCCTCCGTGATCAGGTCGACGTCCGGATTGCCGTAGACGGCCGCGGACGAGGAGAACAGGAACCGCTTGACGCCCGCCCCGGCGGCCGCCTCCAGGAGCGTCGCCAGACCGCCCACGTTTTCCTGGTAGTAGCGCGTCGGCTGGGCCACGGACTCGCCGACCTGCTTGCGCGCGGCGAGATGCACCACGCCCGTCACCGCGTGCTCCGCGAGGACGCGCTTGAGCAGTTCCCCGTCCAGCGACGAGCCCTGGACCAGTGGAATGGTCTCCGGGAGCCGGTTCGCCACTCCGGCCGACAGGTCGTCGAGGGCGACGACGCGCTCCCCGGCCTCGGCCATCGCCCGCGCCACGTGTGCCCCGATGTATCCGGCTCCGCCGGTGATCAACCATGTCATGGACGCCCACCCTATGTCGGTTCTGTGCCGCGCCCGCCCTGTCCCGCTGCGAGCCGGAGCACGGGGTTACGTCCGCGATGCCGTGAATGAGCCGGTCTGGGAGTGCGGTTTGTGGCACGAGCCCCGGATCCCTGATGATGATCGTGGCGGAGGCGGCTACGCAGACCTGGCTGATCGGGCCGTGAACGGGCGGTGAACGCCGGATTCTCATCATCCGATAGCCTCTGCCGACATGCTGCCCGGCCACCCTCGGCACGGGGCCATCCCACCACGCACATGCCCGGCGCGAGGCCGCGTCGGCACTCAGGGAGTGAGTTCGCTGTCGACCGCCATCCTCACCGGTCAGCCGGTCCCCGGATCGTCGCTCGAGAGCGATCTGCGGTCGCTCGGCTTCGACGTGCGGCTCGCCGCCGAGGCCGGTGACGTCGAGTCGCTCCTGGCAGCCGTACCGGCCGGCCGGCGCGTCGCCGTCGTCGACGCCCGCTTCGTGGGCCACCAGCACGCCCTGCGCCTCGGCCTCACGGACCCCCGGTTCCCGGCCTCCGCGCTGCCCGGCGCCGTATCGGTGCAGCCCGAGGCCCGCCGGGCGCTGACCCGCGCTGTGGCTCGCGAGAGCTCCGCCTCCGGCGGCCTCGCCGTCGCCACCGAGAATCTTGCCGAGCGCATCATCGCGGACCTCGACGCGGACGGCGTAGCCGTGCACCGCCCCGAACTCGGCACGCTCGTCGCCGCCGTCCCCACCGACCCGCAGGAGCGCAACGAGGCCCGGCAGGCCGTCTCGGCCGTGGACGACGAGGCCGTCCGACTGCGCAGCGCCGTGAAGGCCCGTGACGGCTTCTTCACCACGTACTGCATCAGCCCTTACTCGCGCTACATCGCCCGCTGGTGTGCCCGTCGCGGCCTGACGCCGAACCAGGTCACCACCGCCTCGCTCCTCGTCGCGCTGATCGCCGCGGGCTGCGCCGCCACCGGCACCCGCGCCGGGTTCGTCGCGGCCGGTCTGCTGCTCCTGTTCTCCTTCGTCCTGGACTGCACGGACGGACAGCTCGCCCGCTACTCCCTGCAGTACTCCACCCTCGGCGCCTGGCTCGACGCGACCTTCGACCGAGCCAAGGAGTACGCCTACTACGCGGGCCTCGCCCTCGGGGCGGCCCGCGGCGGCGACGACGTATGGGCGCTCGCCCTCGGCGCGATGATCCTGCAGACCTGCCGCCACATCGTCGACTTCTCCTTCAACGAGTCGAACCACGACGCCACCGCCAACAGCAGCCCCACCGCCGCCCTCTCGGACAAGCTCGACAGCGTCGGCTGGACGGTCTGGGTGCGCCGGATGATAGTCCTGCCCATCGGCGAGCGCTGGGCGATGATCGCCGTGCTCACGGCGCTGACGACCCCCCGCATCACCTTCTACGCGCTGCTCATCGGCTGCGCGTTCGCCGCGACGTACACCACGGCGGGGCGTGTCCTGCGCTCGCTGACGCGCAAGGCGCGGCGCACCGACCGCGCCGCCCAGGCGCTGGCCGACCTCACCGACTCCGGCCCGCTCGCCGAGCTGCTGACCCGCTTCACACGCGGCGTCGCGAGCCCCGGACCGGCGTACGTCGCCCTCCTGGCCGGAACTCTCGTGGTGCTCGGCGCGGCGCTCGCCCCGTACGGCAGCTGGTGGCCCGTGCTGGGCGCCGTGATCTACGTACTCCTGTCACCCGTGGCGCTCGCGCGGCCCCTCAAGGGAGCCCTCGACTGGATGGTCCCGCCGTTCTTCCGGGCGGCCGAATACCTCACCGTTCTGGTACTGGCCGCCAACGCGGAGGTGAACGGAGCGCTTCCCGCAGCTTTCGGCCTGGTGGCCGCCGTCGCCTACCATCACTACGACACGGTGTACCGCATCCGCGGCAACGCCGGCGCGCCCCCGCACTGGCTGGTGCGGGCGATCGGCGGGCACGAGGGCAGGACGCTGCTGGTCACCGTCCTGGCCGCGCTGCTCACCGGCGCACAGTTCAAGGTCGGGCTCACGGCGCTGGCCGTGGCCGTGGCGCTGCTGGTGCTCGTCGAGAGCACCCGCTTCTGGGTGTCCTCCGGGGCGCCCGCCGTACACGATGAAGGAGAACCCGCATGATCGGCCTTGTGCTGGCGGCCGGCGCCGGACGGCGTCTGCGTCCCTACACCGACAGCCTCCCCAAGGCTCTTGTGCCGGTTGGCCCCGCGGGCATAGAGGACAGCATCACGGTTCTCGACCTGACGCTCGGCAACTTCGCCGAGATCGGTCTGAGCGAGGTCGGCATCATCGTCGGCTACCGCAAGGAAGCCGTCTACGAGCGCCGGGCAGCCCTCGAGGCGAAGTACGGCCTCAAGATCACCCTCATCGACAACGACAAGGCCGAGGAGTGGAACAACGCCTACTCCCTGTGGTGCGGACGTGACGCCCTCAAGGACGGTGTGATCCTCGCCAACGGCGACACCGTGCACCCGGTCTCCGTCGAGAAGACGCTGCTGGCCGCCCGCGGTGACGGCAAGAAGATCATCCTTGCCCTCGACACGGTGAAGAAGCTCGCCGACGAGGAGATGAAGGTCGTCGTGGACCCCGACAAGGGCGTCCAGAAGATCACCAAGCTCATGGAGCCGTCCGAAGCCACCGGTGAGTACATCGGCGTCACCCTCATCGAGGGCGACGCCGCCGCCGACCTGGCCGACGCCCTGAAGACGGTGTGGGAGACCGACCCGCAGCAGTTCTACGAGCACGGCTACCAGGAGCTCGTCAACCGCGGCTTCCGGATCGACGTGGCGCCGATCGGCGACCTCAAGTGGGTCGAGATCGACAACCACGACGATCTCGCCAAGGGACGGGAGATCGCGTGCCAGTACTGACGAGGCTCATCCCCTCGCCGGTGGTCGTCGACATCCGTCCGGGGGCTCTGGACGATCTGGCGAGTGTGCTGTCCGACCAGCGGATCTCACACTCGGGGAAGCTGGCCGTCGCGGTGAGCAACGGCTCCGGCGCCAGGCTGCGCGAGCGGATTGCCCCGGCCCTGCCGGGCGCCACCTGGTACGAGGTCGGCGGCGGCACCCTCGACGACGCGATCGAGCTGGCCGGTGCCATGAAGGCCGGGCACTACGACGCGGTCGTGGGTCTGGGCGGCGGCAAGATCATCGACTGTGCGAAGTTCGCCGCGGCGCGCGTCGGCCTTCCGCTGGTCGCCGTGCCCACGAACCTCGCCCACGACGGCCTGTGCTCGCCCGTCGCGACCCTGGACAACGACGCGGGCCGCGGCTCGTACGGTGTGCCGAATCCCATCGCGGTCGTCATCGACCTCGATGTGATCCGTGAGGCTCCGGTGCGGTTCGTGCGCGCCGGTATCGGTGACGCCGTGTCGAACATCTCCGCGATCGCGGACTGGGAACTGGCCAACCGCGTCAACGGCGAGAAGATCGACGGCCTCGCCGCCGCGATGGCACGCCAGGCCGGTGAGGCCGTGCTGCGGCACCCGGGCGGCATCGGGGACAACGACTTCCTCCAGGTGCTCGCCGAGGCACTGGTCCTCAGCGGTATCGCCATGTCGGTGTCGGGCGACTCGCGGCCTTCGTCGGGCGCCTGCCACGAGATCAACCACGCCTTCGACCTCCTCTTCCCCAAGCGCGCGGCGAGCCACGGCGAGCAGTGCGGGCTGGGCGCGGCCTTCGCGATGTATCTGCGGGGGGCGCACGAGGAGTCGGCGTACATGGCCGAGGTGCTGCACCGCCACGGACTGCCGGTGCTGCCGGAGGAGATCGGCTTCACGGTGGACGAGTTCATCCAGGTGGTGGAGTTCGCTCCGCAGACCCGGCCCGGCCGCTACACGATCCTCGAACACCTCGACCTGAAAACCCACCAGATCAAGGACATCTACTCCGACTATGCCAAGGCCATCAGTAGCTGAACTTCGCCCCGTCGTTCACCCTGCAGGGGTGAAGGACCGGCGCAGCGGTGAGCACTGGGCGGGACGCCTGTACATGCGAGAGATCTCGCTGCGCTGCGACCGCTACCTGGTGAACACCAGGATCACGCCCAACCAGCTCACGTACCTGATGGTCGTCGCGGGCATCCTGGCGGGCGCGGCACTCCTCGTGCCCGGGCTCGCCGGGGCGCTCCTGGGCGCCGTACTCATCCAGCTCTATCTGCTGCTCGACTGCGTCGACGGCGAGCTCGCGCGCTGGCGCGGACAGACCTCGATCACCGGCGTCTATCTGGACCGCATCGGCCACTACCTGTCCGAGGCGGCCCTTCTCGTGGGCTTCGGTCTGCGCGGCGCCGACCTGTTCGACGGCTCCGAGAGCCCGGAGTGGCTGTGGGCCTTCCTCGGCACCCTGGCCGCGCTCGGCGCGATCCTGATCAAGGCCGAGACGGACCTGGTCGATGTGGCGCGGGCCCGCAGCGGCCTGCCCGCGGCCAAGGACGAGGCGGCCACGCCGCGCACCTCCGGGCTCGCCCTGGCCCGCAAGGCGGCGGCGGCCCTGAAGTTCCACCGTTTGGTCGGCGGCGTCGAGGCCAGCCTCTTCATCCTCTTCGTGGCGATCCTCGACATGATCGGCGGCGACCTCTTCTGGACCCGCCTCGGCATCGCGGTCCTGGCCGGCATCGCCATCCTGCAGACCCTGCTGCACCTCGTGTCCATCCTCGCCTCGAGCAGGCTGCGGTGAGCGCCCCGATGAAGGTCGGCGCGGTCATCATCACGATGGGCAACCGCCCCGCGGAACTCCGGGCCCTGCTGGACTCCATAGCCAAGCAGGACGGCGACCGGGTCGAGGTGGTCGTGGTCGGCAACGGCTCGCCCGTTCCGGACGTCCCCGCGGGCGTGCGCACGGTCGAGCTGCCCGAGAACCTCGGCATACCCGGCGGCCGCAACGTCGGCATCGAGGCCTTCGGCCCCGGCGGCACCGACGTCGACATCCTTCTCTTCCTGGACGACGACGGCCTCCTGGCCACTCTCGACACGGCCGAGCTGTGCCGCAAGGCCTTCGAGGCCGCCCCCGAGCTCGGCATCATCAGCTTCCGCATAGCCGACCCCGAGACCGGTGAGACCCAGCGCCGTCACGTACCGCGGCTGCGCGCCGCCGACCCGATGCGCTCCTCACGTGTCACCACCTTCCTCGGCGGCGCCAACGCGGTGCGTACGAAGGTCCTGGCCGAGGTCGGCGGACTCCCGGACGAATTCTTCTACGCCCACGAGGAGACCGACCTGGCGTGGCGGGCCCTCGACGCGGGCTGGATGATCGACTACCGGTCCGACATGGTGCTGTACCACCCCACCACCGCGCCCTCGCGGCACGCGGTCTACCACCGCATGGTGGCCCGCAACCGTGTCTGGCTCGCGCGCCGAAACCTGCCCGCGCCCCTGGTCCCGGTCTACCTCGGCGTCTGGATGCTCCTGACGCTGCTCCGCCGCCCGTCGCGGCCGGCTCTGAAAGCCTGGTTCGGCGGTTTCAAGGAGGGCTGGACCAGTTCGTGCGGGCGCCGGCGCCCCATGAGGTGGCGTACGGTGTGGCGGCTGACCCGACTGGGCCGACCTCCCGTCATCTGACAAGCTCGTTCCTGTGAGCACGTGGGCCGTCCCGCGGTCCGTGTCTCCTGCCCCTGCCCGACCAGGCCGTGCGCTTTTCGAAGACGAAAGTTTCCATCTGTGAGTGAGACAACGCATGACGGAGGAGTCGCGGTGAGCGACCGTCCGTCGTCCGACGAAGGGCTCTCCGCGGCCGAGCTGGCCGCGAAGTACGGGCTCGCGGTGAGCGGTGCCCGGCCCGGACTCGGCGAGTACCTTCGGCAGCTGTGGGGGCGGCGGCACTTCATCCTCGCCTTCTCGCAGGCGAGACTCACCGCCCAGTACAGCCAGGCCAAGCTGGGCCAGCTGTGGCAGGTGGTGACGCCGCTGCTGAACGCGGCCGTGTACTACCTGATCTTCGGCCTGATCCTCAAGGCCAGCCGGGGCATGTCGCAGGAGGTCTACATTCCCTTCCTGGTGACCGGCGTCTTCGTCTTCACCTTCACGCAGAGCTCGATGATGGCCGGCGTCCGCGCGATCTCCGGAAACCTGGGGCTGGTGCGCGCGCTGCACTTCCCGCGGGCCTCGCTGCCCATCTCGTTCGCGCTCCAGCAGCTCCAGCAGCTGTTGTTCTCGATGATCGTGATGTTCGCCGTGGTGATGGCCTTCGGCAGCTACCCGGGCCTGTCCTGGCTGCTGATCCTCCCGACGCTCGCGCTGCAGTTCCTCTTCAACATGGGCCTCGCGCTGATCGTGGCCCGGATGGGCGCCAAGACGCCGGACCTGGCCCAGCTGATGCCGTTCCTCCTGCGGACCTGGATGTACGCGTCCGGCGTCATGTTCTCCATCAAGACCATGCTCGCCGACCGCCCGGAGTGGATCGCCAACGTCCTGCAGCTGAACCCGGCCGCGGTCTACATGGACCTGATGCGCTTCGCCCTCATCGACGGCTACGACTCCTCGAACCTGCCGCCCCATGTGTGGGCCATCGCTCTCTTCTGGGCCGTGGCCGTCGCCATCGGTGGTTTCGTGTACTTCTGGAAGGCTGAAGAGAGGTACGGCCGTGGCTGAGCAGGCGTCTCACGTCCCCACCGTCATCGCGGACGAGCTGCACATCGTCTACCGCGTCAACGGCGCCAAGACCGGCAAGGGCAGTGCCACCGCCGCCCTCAGCCGCATCGTCAAGCGCGGCGAGGAGCGCGGCGTCCGCAAGGTGCACGCGGTCAAGGGCGTCTCCTTCGTCGCCTACCGCGGCGAGGCCGTCGGGCTGATCGGTTCGAACGGCTCCGGCAAGTCCACCCTGCTGCGTGCCATCGCCGGACTGCTGCCCGCGGAGAAGGGCAAGGTCTACACCGACGGCCAGCCCTCGCTCCTCGGCGTGAACGCGGCCCTGATGAACGACCTGACGGGCGAGCGGAACGTCATATTGGGCGGGCTCGCGATGGGCATGTCCCGCGAGCAGATCAAGGAGCGCTACCAGGAGATCGTCGACTTCTCCGGCATCAACGAGAAGGGCGACTTCATCACCCTCCCGATGCGCACGTACTCCTCCGGTATGGCGGCCCGGCTCCGGTTCTCCATCGCCGCCGCCAAGGACCATGACGTGCTGCTGATCGACGAGGCCCTGGCGACCGGCGACCGCTCCTTCCAGAAGCGGTCCGAGGCCCGCATCCGTGAGCTGCGCAAGCACGCGGGCACGGTGTTTCTGGTCAGCCACAACAACAAGTCGATCCGCGACACCTGCGACCGCGTGCTCTGGCTGGAGCGCGGTGAGCTGCGCATGGACGGTCCGACCGAAGAGGTCCTCAAGGAGTACGAGAAGTTCACGGGCAAGTAGCCCATATTGCCCAGGGCCCCGCCGGAACGGTTCGGCGGGGCCCTGCGTCTGCAAAGGAAACGTCAACTCCGGCCGCTCTTAGGAATCTTGACACCAATCGGTGTGTTGTTGTGATCTGCAGGACACCCCGACGGAGCGGGACGGGTTGTACAACGTAAGCTGTACCGGTGCTGATTCGCGGCAAGTAGGGCGATAATGCGCGACACCCGGCACCGCGCGCTGCGTGGACCTCCGGGCGGCGTGTCCGAAATGGGCAGTATTGGATCAGCAGTGTAGAACGGGAGATGTGACGGCAATGGCTACGGAATCTCTCCAGCTCCGCGATGCGTGTGCCGTCCTCGCGCGGGGCGGCGAGCGGTGACCGATGCCGGGACGGCGCGCACCGGAGATCCTGAGCGCGACACCCTCGACAAGGCTGCGGACGAGAACTTCCCCGTGGCGCCGTTCTTCCTGCCCAAGGCCTGGCGCGACGACCTGATGGCCGTGTACGGCTTCGCCCGCCTCGTCGACGACATCGGTGACGGGGACCTCGCCCCGAGTGGCGCGGACGCCCGCCTGCTCGGCCTGTCGCCCGAGGAGGCCGAGGACCGCCTCGTTCTGCTCGATGCCTTCGAGGCCGACCTGCACCGCGTGTTCGACTCGACGCCGCGCCACCCGCTGCTGCGCCGACTGCAGCCCACGGTTCGCCGCGCGGACCTCACCCCCGAACCCTTCCTGGGCCTGATCGCGGCCAACCGCCAGGACCAGCTCGTGAAGCGGTACGAGACCTACGACGACCTCCTGGCGTACTGCGAGCTGTCGGCCAACCCCGTCGGCCGCCTCGTGCTCTCCGTCACCGGAACCTCGACGCCCGAGCGGGTGCGCCGCTCCGACGCGGTGTGCACCGCGCTGCAGATCGTCGAGCACCTCCAGGACGTCGCCGAGGACCTCGGCCGCGACCGCGTCTACCTGCCCGCCGTGGACATGAAGCGCTTTCATGTCCAAGAGGCGGATCTCGCCACGGCCACGGCAGGCGCATCGGTGCGCGCACTGGTTGCATACGAAGCAGAACGCGCTGTGCACCTCCTGAATGAAGGCACCCCCCTCGTGGGTAGCGTCCACGGCAGGCTGAAGCTGCTGCTCGCGGGGTTCGTTGCGGGGGGAAGGGCGGCAATCCGTGCGATTGCCGCCGCCGAATATGACGTACTTCCCGGCCCGCCCAAGCCCGGCAAGCTCCAGTTGCTGCGCGAGGTGGGAGTGACTCTGCGAGGAGAGGGGTGATCCGGACCGTGGAGTCGGAACAACACGTGTCCGCACCGGTACTCGCCGCTTACAGCTACTGCGAGGCAGTGACCGGTCAGCAGGCCCGAAATTTCGCGTACGGCATCAGACTTCTGCCGACGCCCAAGCGTCGCGCGATGTCGGCGCTCTACGCGTTCTCGCGGCGTGTCGACGACATCGGCGACGGCGCGCTGGCACCGGACGTGAAGGCGGCCCGTCTCGAGGACACCCGGGCGCTGCTCGCCCGGGTGCGCGCGGGCGCCGTCGACGAGGACGACACCGACCCGGTCGCGGTCGCCCTCAGCCATACCGCCGAGTACTTCCCGGTGCCGCTGGGAGGTCTCGACGAACTCATCGACGGCGTGCTGATGGACGTACGCGGTGAGACGTACGAGACCTGGGACGACCTGAAGGTCTACTGCCGGTGTGTGGCCGGGGCGATCGGGCGGCTCTCGCTCGGTGTGTTCGGCACGGAGCCGGGGGCTCGCGGCGCCGAGCGCGCGCCGGAGTATGCCGACACGCTCGGGCTCGCGCTGCAACTCACCAACATCCTGCGGGACGTCCGTGAGGACGCCGTGGGCGGGCGCACCTATCTGCCCGCCGACGACCTCGCGAAATTCGGCTGCTCGGCCGGGTTCAACGGGCCGAAGCCACCGGAGGGCTCCGACTTCGCGGGTCTCGTGCACTTCGAAGTGCGACGGGCCCGCACTCTTTTCGCGGAGGGCTACCGACTGCTGCCCATGCTGGACCGGCGCAGTGGCGCCTGTGTCGCGGCCATGGCCGGCATCTACCGGCGGCTCCTCGACCGCATCGAGCGCGAGCCGGAAGCCGTGCTGCGCGGTCGCGTCTCGCTGCCGGGCCGCGAGAAGGCGTACGTCGCCGTGCGCGGGCTGTCCGGCCTGGATGCCCGGCATGTGTCTCGCCGTACTGTCAGGAGGCGCACCTGATGGACAATATGGGCCAAAGTGATTCCATCGGCGAAAAACGGCAGGCAACCTTCCGGAGCCGGGTGGCGTCCCTGACTGCGATGGCGTGCCGTGCGCCGTTCGATCACTGCGGCAGGGCCTCGGGGGAGGGTGCACGATGAGCGACGCCATGCGGTCCACGCACACCGGCCGCCCTGGTGGGGCGGCTGCGGTGGTGATCGGCGGCGGGCTCGCCGGGATCACCGCCGCGCTCGCGCTGGCCGATGCCGGGGTGCGTGTGACGCTGCTCGAAGGCAGGCCGCGCCTCGGCGGGCTCGCCTTCTCCTTCCAGCGCGGCGAACTGACCGTGGACAACGGCCAGCATGTGTATCTGCGCTGCTGCACCGCCTACCGGTGGTTCCTCGACCGTATCGACGCGGCCTCGCTCGCGCCCCTGCAGGATCGTCTCGACGTGCCCGTTCTCGACGCCGAGGGCAAGCCGGGACGACGGCTCGGCAGAATCGGTCGTGGCACGCTGCCGGTACCGCTGCATCTGGCGCGCAGCCTCGCGACGTATCAGCATCTGTCGCTCGCCGAGCGCGCCAAAGTCGGGCGTGCCGCACTGGCGCTCAAAGGCCTGGACCTCGCCGATCCGGCGCTCGACGCACAGAACTTCGGCGATTGGCTCGCCGAGCACGGTCAGTCGAAGCGCGCCGTCGAGGCACTGTGGGACCTGGTGGGGGTCGCCACCCTCAACGCGGTGGCCGGCGACTCGTCGCTGGCGCTCGCCGCGATGGTGTTCAAGACCGGTCTGCTGTCCGACCCGGGCGCGGCCGACATCGGCTGGGCACGCGTCCCGCTGGGCGAACTGCACGACACCCTGGCCCGCAAGGCGCTCGACTCCGCGGGCGTCCGTACCGAAGTCCGTACACGCGTCACCTCCATCTCCCTCAACGAGAACGGGCGTTGGAGCGTTCAGGTTCCCGGCGAAACGCTCGACGCGGACACGGTGGTGCTCGCCGTACCCCAGCGCGAGGCCCACGATCTGCTGCCCGAGGGGGCGCTCGACGCCCCCGAGCGGCTCCTGGAGATCGGCACCGCGCCGATCCTCAACATCCATGTCGTCTACGACCGCAAGGTGCTCGCGCGCCCGTTCTTCGCGACCCTCGGCTCCCCGGTGCAGTGGGTCTTCGACCGCACCGAGGCGTCCGGGCTGCGGGAGGGGCAGTATCTGGCCCTCTCGCAGTCGGCCGCACAGGACGAGATCGACGAGCCCGTGTCCGGCTTGCGCGAGCGCTATCTGCCGGAGCTGGAGCGGCTGCTGCCCGCCGCGCGCGGTGCGGAAGTGAAGGACTTCTTCGTGACCCGGGAGCGTACGGCGACGTTCGCTCCCACCCCAGGTGTCGGGCGGCTGCGGCCCGGCGCCCGCACCAAGGCTCCCGGCCTGTATCTGGCCGGAGCGTGGACCGCCACAGGGTGGCCCGCGACCATGGAGAGTGCGGTCCGCAGTGGTGTGAGCGCGGCGGGAGCCGCGCTCAGTGCCCTGGGCCGGCCCCGCGATCACCTCTTCGAAGTGGAAGAGGCGGCCTGATGCTCAATCAGCGCGCGGCGGACCCCCGCACCCCCGGTACCGCAACAAGAGGAGAGACTGTGCCCACTGTGCCCCCGGCCGAAACGGCTGCCGACGCGGTGGACGTGTCCGCGCTCCTGGAGCGCGGCCGGACCCTGGCCACACCGGTGCTGCGGGCGGCCGTCGACCGCCTGGCATCGCCCATGGACACCGTCGCCGCCTACCACTTCGGCTGGATCGACGCCAAGGGCAACCCCGCGGACGGCGACGGCGGCAAGGCCGTACGCCCCGCGCTCGCCGTCCTGTCCGCGCAGGCCGCCGGCGCCGCCCCCGAGGTGGGCGTGCCGGGTGCGGTCGCCGTTGAACTGGTGCACAACTTCTCACTGCTGCACGACGACCTGATGGACGGCGACGAACAGCGCCGCCACCGCGACACCGTCTGGAAGGTGCACGGCCCCGCCCAGGCGATCCTCGTCGGCGACGCCCTGTTCGCGCTGGCCAACGAGATCCTCCTCGAACTCGGCACCGTCGAGGCAGGCCGCGCCACCCGGCGCCTGACCAGCGCGACCCGCGCGCTCATCGACGGCCAGGCGCAGGACATCTCCTACGAGCACCGCGACCGCGTCAGCGTCGAGGAGTGTCTGGAGATGGAGGGCAACAAGACCGGCGCCCTGCTCGCCTGCGCCTGTTCCATCGGCGCGGTCCTCGGCGGCGCCGACGACCACACCGCCGACACGCTGGAGAAGTACGGCTACCACCTCGGCCTCGCCTTCCAGGCCGTCGACGACCTCCTCGGCATCTGGGGCGACCCGGAAGCCACCGGCAAGCAGACCTGGAGCGATCTGCGCCAGCGCAAGAAGTCCCTGCCGGTCGTGGCGGCGCTCGCCGCGAGCGGCCCCGCCTCCGAGCGGCTCGGCGAGCTGCTCGCCGAGGATGCCAAGGCCAGCGACTTCGAGAACTTCTCCGAGGAGGAGTTCGCCGCGCGGGCCGCGCTCATCGAGGAGGCGGGCGGCCGCGAATGGACCGCCCAGGAGGCGCGCCGCCAGCACACCATCGCCATCGAAGCCCTGGACGCCGTCGAGATGCCCGCGCAGGTGCGGGCCCAGCTCGTGGCGCTCGCCGACTTCGTCGTCGTACGAAAGAGATGATCACTATCGGTCGAATAGACCTCGCGTAGTCGCCGGCCGGTGCCGCGGGAGAGCGACGCACCGGCCGACGGCGGACCCACAGCAGACGTTTCACTGCACGAAGGGGAAGCCATGACAGCGACGACCGACGGAAGCACCGGGGCCCTACCGCCCCGCGCTGCCTCGGCCAGCGAAACACAGACACTGACGACTCCCGTGGCGACCGGGACAGTCGAGACCCGAGACGTCGCCACGCACGCCATACAGCGCGCCACCGATTTCCTGCTGTCACGGCAGGACGCCCAGGGCTGGTGGAAGGGCGACCTCGCGACGAACGTCACGATGGACGCCGAGGACCTGCTCCTCCGTCAGTTCCTGGGTATCCGCGACGAGATGACCACCCGCGCCGCCGGCCTGTTCATCCGCGGCGAGCAGCGCGAGGACGGCACCTGGGCCACGTTCTACGGCGGCCCCGGCGAACTCTCCACCACCATCGAAGCGTATGTCGCCCTGCGGCTGGCCGGGGACACTCCGGACGAGCCGCACATGGAGAAGGCGTCCGCGTGGATCCGCGAGCGGGGCGGTATCGCCTCGGCCCGTGTCTTCACCAGGATCTGGCTCGCCCTGTTCGGCTGGTGGAAGTGGGACGACCTGCCCGAACTCCCGCCGGAGCTCATCTACTTCCCGAAGTGGATGCCGCTGAACATCTACGACTTCGGGTGCTGGGCGCGGCAGACGATCGTGCCGCTGACCATCGTGTCGGCGAAGCGTCCGGTGCGGCCCGCGCCCTTCCCGCTCGACGAGCTGCACACCGACGCCCGCCACCCCAACCCGGTCAAGCCGCTGGCACCCGCGGCCAGTTGGGACGGGGCCTTCCAGCGTCTCGACAAGGCGTTGCACCAGTACCGGAAGGTCGCCCCGCGCCGACTGCGCAGGGCCGCGATGAACGCGGCGGCGCGCTGGATCATCGAACGGCAGGAGAACGACGGCTGCTGGGGCGGGATTCAGCCGCCCGCGGTGTATTCGGTCATCGCGCTGCACCTGCTCGGCTACGACCTCGAACACCCGGTGATGCGGGCGGGGTTGGAGTCCCTGGACCGCTTCACCGTGTGGCGCGAGGACGGGGCCCGGATGATCGAGGCCTGCCAGTCACCCGTCTGGGACACCTGTCTGGCGACCATCGCGCTCGCCGACGCGGGTCTTCCCGTCGACCACCCGCAGCTGGTGAAGGCCGCGGACTGGATGCTCGGCGAGGAGATCGTCCGGCCCGGTGACTGGGCCGTGAAGCGTCCCCACCTTCCGCCGGGTGGTTGGGCGTTCGAGTTCCACAACGACAACTATCCCGACATCGACGACACCGCCGAGGTCGCCCTGGCACTGCGCCGCGTTCAGCATCACGACCCGGAGCGCGTGGAGAACGCCATCGGACGCGGGGTGCGCTGGAACCTCGGTATGCAGTCCAAGGACGGTGGCTGGGGCGCCTTCGACGTCGACAACACCAGCGCCTTCCCCAACCGGCTGCCTTTCTGCGACTTCGGTGAGGTCATCGACCCGCCGTCCGCGGACGTCACCGCGCATGTCGTCGAGATGCTCGCCGTCGAGGGGCTCTCGCACGATCCGCGCACCCGCCGGGGCATCGAGTGGCTGCTCGCCCATCAGGAGCCGAACGGGTCCTGGTTCGGCCGCTGGGGCGTCAACTACGTCTACGGAACCGGGTCGGTGGTGCCTGCGCTCGTCGCCGCCGGACTGCCCGCCTCGCATCCGGCGATCCGCCGGGCCGTCGGCTGGCTGGAGACCGTCCAGAACGACGACGGCGGCTGGGGCGAGGACCTGCGCTCCTACCACGAGGCCGCCGAGTGGAGCGGCCGCGGTGCGTCGACGGCCTCGCAGACCGGGTGGGCCCTGCTCGCCCTGCTCGCCGCCGGGGAGCGTGACTCCAAGGCCGTCGAGCGCGGGGTCGAATGGCTCGCGGGGACCCAGCTGCCCGACGGCTCCTGGGACGAGCCCTACTTCACCGGCACCGGGTTCCCGTGGGACTTCTCGATCAACTACCACCTCTACCGACAGGTCTTCCCGCTCACCGCGCTCGGCCGGTACGTCCACGGCGAGCCGTTCGCCGAGGCCAAGGGGGTTTGATGAGCACCAAGCCCGCCCCGGTTCCGCTGCTTATCGCCTGTGCGCTCGGCATCGAGCGCCTTGCCCTGCGCAGTGGCGAGCGGACCGGGGCCGGCGGGCCCGTCACCGTGCTGCGCACCGGCATGGGGCCCAAGGCCGCCGACCGCTCGCTCACTCGCGTACTCGCCGACCCGGCACTGCGCGGGGCCGCCGTCCTGGCCACGGGCTTCTGTGCCGGGCTCGCCCCGGGCATGCACCCCGGCGACCTCGTCGTCGCCGAGGAGGCCCGGGACCCGCGCGGCACCACCCCGTGCGTGGGCACCGACCTGCTCGTCAAGGAACTGGTGCGTGCCGTGCCCGGGCGCACCGTCCACACGGGGCCGCTCACCGGCTCCGACCATGTCGTCCGCGGTCACGAGCGGTCGGATCTGCTCGCGACCGGCGCAATCGCGGTCGACATGGAGTCGGCGGCCACGCTCCACAGCGCCGTGCGCACGGGCGAGCGCCCGGTTGCGGCCGTACGGGTGGTCGTGGACGCTCCTGAACATGAACTCGTCCGTATCGGCACGTTGCGCGGTGGAATATCGGCTTTCCGTGTACTTCGTGCCGTCCTTCCCGCTTTCTTTGAATGGCACCGTTCTTTGCTGCTCCCTCGGAGGTGAGCCAGATGGCCATGCCCCTTCGGCAGACCATGAAGGTCGCTGCATACCTGTTTGAACAGAAGCTCAGGAAGCGGGACAAGTTCGCGCTGCTGGTCGAGTTGGAACCGCTCTTCGCGTGCAACCTCAAGTGCGAGGGCTGCGGCAAGATTCAGCACCCGGCGGGTGTGCTCAAGCAGCGAATGCCGGTGGCGCAGGCCGTGGGCGCGGTCCTGGAGTCCGGTGCCCCGATGGTGTCCATCGCCGGCGGTGAGCCGCTGATGCACCCTCAGATCGACGAGATCGTGCGGCAGTTGGTGGCAAAGAAGAAGTTCGTCTTCCTGTGCACCAACGCGCTGCTGATGCGCAAGAAGATGGACAAGTTCAAGCCCTCGCCGTACTTCGCGTGGGCCGTGCACATCGACGGGCTGCGCGAGCGGCACGACGAGTCCGTGGCCAAGGAAGGCACCTTCGACGAGGCGGTCGAGGCCATCAAGGAGGCCAAGCGACGCGGCTTCCGCGTCACCACCAACTCGACCTTCTTCAACACCGACACCCCGCAGACGGTCATCGAGGTGCTCAACTTCCTCAATGACGACCTGAAGGTGGACGAGATGATGCTCTCGCCCGCCTACGCCTACGAGAAGGCGCCCGACCAGGAGCACTTCCTCGGCGTACAGCAGACCCGGGAGCTGTTCAAGAAGGCCTTCGCGGGCGGCAACCGGCGCCGCTGGCGGCTCAACCAGAGCCCGCTCTTCCTGGACTTCCTGGAAGGCAAGGTCGACTTCCCGTGCACGGCGTGGGCGATCCCGAGCTACTCGCTCTTCGGCTGGCAGAAACCCTGCTACCTGATGAGCGACGGGTACGTGCAGACGTACAGGCAGCTCCTGGAGGAGACCGACTGGGACTCCTACGGCCGCGGCAAGGACGACAGGTGCGCGAACTGCATGGCGCACTGCGGCTACGAGCCGACCGCCGTCCTCGCCACCCTGGGCTCCCTCAAGGAGTCGCTGCGCGCAGCCCGCGAGACCTTCACGGAAAGCCGGGTGTGATGTCATGACCGCCGTTTCCTTGGGCCTCCCCGAGGTGCCGGTCCGACCGATCGCGGAGCGCCGCCTGTCGCGGCAGATCCAGGTCGGGCCGGTGGCGGTCGGGGGCGGGGCACCCGTGTCGGTGCAGTCGATGACGACGACGCGTACGTCGGACATCGGCGCCACGTTGCAGCAGATCGCGGAACTCACCGCGTCCGGCTGCCAGATCGTCCGCGTCGCCTGCCCCACGCAGGACGACGCGGACGCCCTCGCCACCATCGCCGAGAAGTCGCAGATCCCGGTGATCGCGGACATCCACTTCCAGCCGAAGTACGTGTTCGCCGCCATCGACGCGGGCTGTGCGGCGGTGCGGGTGAACCCGGGCAACATCAAGCAGTTCGACGACAAGGTGCGTGAGATCGCGCGGGCGGCCTCGGACGCCGGCACACCGATTCGGATCGGTGTCAACGCCGGGTCGCTCGACCAGCGGCTGCTGAAGAAGTACGGGAAGGCGACGCCCGAGGCGCTCGTGGAGTCGGCGCTGTGGGAGGCGTCGCTCTTCGAGGAGCACGGGTTCCGGGACATCAAGATATCGGTGAAGCACAACGACCCGGTGGTGATGGTCAACGCGTACCGACAGTTGGCGGCCGCTTGCGACTATCCCCTGCACCTCGGTGTGACGGAGGCCGGTCCGGCCTTCCAGGGGACCATCAAGTCGGCTGTCGCCTTCGGCGCGCTGCTCAGCGAGGGCATCGGGGACACCATCAGGGTCTCCCTGAGCGCGCCGCCCGCCGAGGAGTGCAAGGTCGGCATGCAGATCCTGGAGTCCCTCGGGCTTCGGGAACGGCGCCTGGAGATCGTCTCGTGCCCGTCCTGCGGGCGGGCCCAGGTCGATGTCTACAAGTTGGCCGACGAGGTCACGGCCGGTCTGGAGGGGATGGAGGTCCCGTTGCGCGTCGCGGTCATGGGCTGCGTCGTCAACGGCCCCGGCGAAGCGCGGGAGGCGGACCTGGGGGTCGCCTCCGGCAACGGCAAGGGGCAGATCTTCGTCAAGGGCGAGGTCATCAAGACCGTACCCGAGTCGAAGATCGTGGAGACCCTCATCGAGGAGGCGATGAAGATCGCCGAGCAGATGGAGAACGACGGCGTCGGGTCCGGAGAACCCGCCGTCACCGTGAGCTGATCAGCACGGACCGAGAGGGGGCTCGAGCGTGACGATTCTGGAGAGCATCCGGGGACCACGCGACCTGAAGGCGCTGTCCGAGGCGGAAGTCGGTGAACTTGCCGACGAGATAAGGGAGTTCCTGGTACATGCGGTCGCCAGGACCGGTGGCCACCTAGGGCCCAATCTGGGGGTGGTGGAACTCTCCATCGCACTCCACCGAGCCTTGGAATCGCCCGCCGACCGCATCCTGTGGGACACCGGCCACCAGAGCTACGTACACAAGTTGCTGACGGGACGTCAGGACTTCTCCAAGCTGCGCGGCAAGGGAGGCCTGTCCGGCTACCCGTCGCGCGAGGAGTCCGAGCACGACGTCATCGAGAACAGCCACGCCTCCACGGCGCTCGGCTGGGCGGACGGGCTCGCCAAGGCCCGTCAGGTGCAGGGCGAGAAGGGCCATGTCGTCGCGGTCATCGGCGACGGCGCGCTGACCGGCGGCATGGCGTGGGAGGCGCTGAACAACATCGCCGCCGCCAAGGACCGCCCGCTGATCATCGTCGTCAACGACAACGAACGCTCGTACGCGCCGACCATCGGCGGCCTCGCCAACCACCTCGCGGCCCTTCGTACGACGGACAGTTACGAGAAGGTCCTCGCCTGGGGCAAGGACGTACTGCTGCGCACACCCGTCGTGGGACACACGATCTACGAGTCGCTGCACGGCGCGAAGAAGGGCTTCAAGGACGCCTTCGCGCCGCAGGGCATGTTCGAGGACCTCGGGCTCAAATACGTCGGGCCGATCGACGGGCACGACGTGGGCGCCGTGGAGTCCGCGCTGCGACGCGCGAAACGCTTCCACGGGCCGGTGGTCATCCACTGTCTGACGGAGAAAGGGCGCGGTTACGAGCCCGCGCTCGCGCACGAGGAGGACCACTTCCACACGGTCGGCGTGATGGACCCGCTCACCTGCGCGCCCCTCGCACCCTCCAACGGGCCTTCCTGGACCTCGGTGTTCGGCGACGAGATCGTCAGGATCGGGGAGGAGCGCGAGGACGTCGTGGCGATCACGGCGGCCATGCTGCATCCGGTGGGACTCGGGAAGTTCGCCGAGAGGTTTCCCGACCGGGTGTGGGACGTCGGGATCGCCGAACAGCACGCCGCGGTGTCCGCGGCCGGGCTCGCGACGGGCGGCCTCCATCCTGTCGTCGCCGTCTACGCCACCTTCCTCAACCGGGCCTTCGACCAGCTGCTGATGGACGTCGCGTTGCACCGCTGCGGCGTGACCTTCGTGCTCGACCGGGCCGGGGTCACCGGCGTCGACGGGGCCTCGCACAACGGCATGTGGGACATGTCGATCCTCCAGGTCGTGCCCGGCCTCAGGATCGCCGCGCCGCGCGACGCCGACCAGCTGCGGGCCCAGCTGCGGGAGGCGGTCGCCGTCGACGACGCGCCGACGCTGGTCCGCTTCCCGAAGGAGTCGGTGGGGCCCGCGATTCCCGCGGTCGGCCATGTGGGCGGGCTGGACGTGCTGCGCCGTGCGGACCGTCCGGAGGTGCTGCTCGTCGCTGTCGGCGTCATGGCGCCCGTCTGCCTCCAGGCCGCCGAGCTGCTCGAAGCCCGCGGCATCGGCTGCACCGTCGTCGACCCGCGCTGGGTCAAACCCGTCGACCCGGCGCTGCCCGGCCTGGCCGCCGAGCACCGGCTCGTCGCGGTCGTCGAGGACAACAGCCGGGCGGCCGGAGTCGGCGCGGCGGTCGCGCTGGCGCTGGGGGACGCCGAAGTCGATGTGCCCGTAAGAAGGTTCGGCATCCCGGAGCAGTTCCTCGCGCACGCCAAGCGCGCGGAGGTGCTGGCCGATATCGGTCTCACGCCCGTCGAGATCGCCGGGCGGATCGGCGCCTGCCTGGCTGTCAAGGACCAGCTGTCGAAGGACCAGCTGTCGAAGGATCAGCTGCCCAGGCGTGAGCTGTTCAGGGACGAGCTGCCCATGGATGAGTTGTCCAAGGAGAAACAGGAATGACCGATCCTGCTCAGAAGCGGGAGTTCGACCTCGGCGCGTTGCTGGCCGAGCGCGGAGCCGAGCGCTACGAGCTGCACACCAAGTACCTGAACCACCAGCTCCCGCGCATGCTGCACACCATCGGCTTCGACAAGGTGTACGAGCGGGCCGAGGGCGCGCACTTCTGGGACGCGGACGGCAACGACTACCTGGACATGCTCGCCGGGTTCGGGGTGATGGGCCTCGGCCGCCATCACCCCGTCGTCCGCCAGGCGCTGCACGACGTCCTGGACGCCTCGCTCGCCGACCTCACCCGTTTCGACTGCCAGCCGCTGCCCGGGTTGCTCGCCGAGAAGCTGCTCACCCACAGCCCGCACCTGGACCGGGTGTTCTTCGGCAACAGCGGTACGGAGGCCGTGGAGACCGCGCTGAAGTTCGCCCGGTACGCCACCGGCAAGCCGCGGATCCTCTATTGCTCGCACGCCTTCCACGGCCTGACCACCGGCTCGCTCTCCGTCAACGGTGAGGACGGGTTCCGCGACGGCTTCGCCCCGCTGCTCCCCGACACGGCCGTCCCGCTCGGCGATCTCGACGCCCTGGCACGGGAGCTGAAGAAGGGCGACGTCGCCGCGCTCATCGTCGAGCCCATCCAGGGCAAGGGCGTGCACGAGGGCCCGCCCGGCTACCTGCGCGCCGCCCAGGAACTGCTGCACAAGCACAAGGCGCTGCTCATCGCGGACGAGGTGCAGACCGGACTCGGGCGGACCGGGGACTTCTACGCCTACCAGCACGAGGAGGGCGTCGAGCCGGACCTGGTGTGCGTGGCCAAGGCGCTCTCCGGCGGCTATGTGCCGGTCGGAGCGACACTCGGCAAGGACTGGATCTTCAAGAAGGTCTACTCGTCGATCGACCGGGTCCTCGTCCACTCGGCGAGCTTCGGATCGAACGCGCAGGCCATGGCGGCGGGACTGGCCGTGCTCTCCGTGATGGAGAACGAACAGATCGTGGCCCATGCCCGGGTCACGGGCGAGCGGCTGAAGTCCCGGCTCGCGGCGCTCGTGGACACGTATGAGCTGCTGAGCGACGTACGCGGCCGGGGTCTGATGATCGGCATCGAGTTCGGGCGGCCCAAGTCGCTGAAGCTGCGGAGCCGTTGGACCATGCTGCAGGCCGCGCGCAAGGGGCTGTTCGCGCAGATGGTCGTCGTCCCGCTGCTCCAGCGGCACCACATCCTCACCCAGGTCTCCGGCGATCATCTGGAGGTGATCAAGTTGATCCCGCCGCTGATCATCGACGAGCGGGACGTGGATCGGTTCGTGGCGGCCTTCACCGCCGTGATGGACGACGCACACAGCGGAGGCGGGCTGATGTGGGACTTCGGGAAGACGCTGGTGAAGCAGGCGGTGGCCATCCGGTAAGGGGGTGCGCCTGGGGCGGGCTCCTGGCGGGAGCCCGCCCCAGGCGCGTCAGAGGGCCTTTAGGTCAGAAGATCGGAGGCCCTTTGCCTCAGAGGCAAGAAATTTGCCCATGAGGCAAAGGTGCGGCTCAATGGACACATGAGCCCTGCAGAGCCGGGGGCGGCCGGAACGCCGCCCGAGTCCGGGACAGCCGAGGTGCTGCCCGCCGTCGCACCGCGGCTGCGTGAGGTGCGCCGCCGCGCCTCGCTGACCCTGGAGGCCGCGGCCCGTGCCGCCGGGCTCTCGGCCGCCCACCTCTCCCGGTTGGAGACGGGGCAGCGCCAGCCCTCGCTGCCGATGCTGCTCGCACTCGCTCGCATCTACGATACGACGGTTTCGGCGCTGCTCGGCGAGACGGTCGCCGAGCGGGACGCGATCGTGCGGGCCCCCGACATGGAGCCGACCAAGGCGGGCGGCTGGACGTACTGGCAGGCAGGCGCCCCGGGACGCGGGATGCAGGCCCTGCGGGTGCACGTGCCGTACGGCTCGCAGGGCGACGTGGTGCGCGTCCACCCCGGCGAGGAGTGGCTCTACGTCCTCCAGGGGCGGCTGCGGCTGCGCCTCGGGGACACCGCGCAGGTGCTCGCGCCCGGAGACAGCGCACACTTCGACTCGCTGACCCCGCACCGCCTCGCGGCCGCCGATCGCTCGGGGGCCGAGCTGCTCTTCGTACACACCTTGCTGCAGAGCCCCACCGCCGCGCTGTGCCTCGGCCCGGCGGCAGGGCACCCGACGACCATGGGAGAGATGTCATGACGGAACCCCAGGCGGAACCCCAGGAGCCCGGAAGGCGGCGGTCCATGGATGACAAGTTCCCCCGCGCGCTGTGGGTGCGGCTCATCATCTATGTCGCCGTGGGCCACCTCTTCGCGGCCTTCATCTACCTGCTCTTCACGCTGGGTGCGCAGAACCAGTAGATCTTCGTCACCCCCGTGGGGATCGGCCCGGGGGATCAGCACGGGGGATCAGCACGGGCCTTTGGGGCTCAGTCCAGCAGGCGCTCGCGCAGACGCTCCCGCAGCTCCGGAGTGATGCGCAGCGCCTGCTCCAGGTAGGTGTCCACGCCGCCCCAGGTCTCCTCGATGGTGTCGAAGGCCGCCGTCAGATATTCGGCGCGTGCGTCGAACAGCGGGCTGAGCAGCTCCATGACCTCGGGGGAGCGGGCCGACTCCGAGGAGCCGCTGCGGCGGACCCTGTAGCGACGGTGCGTCGCGTTCGACTCCAGGTAGTCGGTCACGATGGCGTCGCGCTCTACGTCCAGGGCGAGGAGCGTCACCGCTATGGACAGCCCCGCGCGGTCCTTGCCCGCCGCGCAGTGCATCAGCGCGGGCACGCTGTCCTCGGCCAGGGAGTGCAGCACCTGGGAGTGCTCGGGCGTGCGCTCCTTGATGATCGTGCGGTAGGAACCGATCATCCGGTTGGCCGCCTTGCCGTCGCCGAGGTGTGCGCGCAACTGGGCGACGTCGCCGTCACGGACCATCTGCCAGAACTCGCTGCCGTCGGCCGGGTCGGTCAGCGGAAGATTCACGTTCCGTACACCCGCCAGCTCGACGTCCGGTCCCTCCAGCTTCTGGTCCGCGGCATTGCGGAAGTCGAAGATCGTGTGCAGTCCGAGAGAGGAGAGGAGCGCGGCGTCCTCCTCCGTCGCGTGCGCGAGATGGCCGCTGCGGAACAGCCGGCCGTACCGCACCCGCCGGCCGTCCCTGGTGGGCAGGCCGCCCACGTCTCGGAAGTTGCGCACTCCGGCCAGCTCGGGCTCGGTCGACGGGACCTGCTGCGTCACGGGGGCTCCTCCCATTGGGCCGTCGGCGCTGCTCGTCGACGGGGGCGCGCCCTCCGACGATACGACATGGGTTCCTCGGGCAATGAAGTTGTCCACAGGCGTCGCCCCGGGTGGGAGACGCCCTTGACGATGGTGGTGCTGGAGCCACTGGTGAACGTCAACTACCGCTTTGCGGACGCCGGTTGGCCGACGAGGTCAGGTTGGTGCGATTTGTCCGGCTGTGTCGCATGTGACTGTTCTGGTCGAATTGGCGTCTTAGTTCCAACTGAGCCTGGAATAAAGCATCGTGGGTCGACCTGCGTGAGCAGCGTCATATTCGTGACGATGTGTTGCAGCCCCTTTTTTTCAACCGGCCCGAATTTCCGGGTGTATTGAGGGGGCGGAAAGGTCGCCCATTCACGGAGGGTGACGGGAATTCCGGCATGGATCAAGAAAGGTATGCACACAGCAGATCCACACGGTTGTCGACGCGCTCTCATCTCGCTTACGTTCGCCCTCAATCCGGACGGACGCCCAATCCTGCCGCCGCCCGGAATCCGCACTCACCCGAACTCGGCAGGAGCGGGGGACCCGCAGGTACCACGCCTGTTCCGGTCTCCGGAACGGCTAGGGGTTCAGTCGCGCAGTCGCGCGGCCGGGCATCTCCAGCCCGCACCCGACAGCTCACCTCGCAGGCGCCGGAGAGGAATTCGTCATGCCCGCGAAGGGTAAGCACCGCCGTCCGAAGGCTCAGCGTTTCACCCGCTCGATCGCCGTGGCCGGAACGGGTGGCGCCGCGCTCGCGCTGCCGCTGATGGGGGCGGCCGGCGCCCACGCCGCGACCCCGGCGACCGCCGTTTCGTCGGCTCCGGAGGAGAGCGCGACGGCTTCGGGGAAGGCCACGACGGTTTCGGACAAGTCCGCGGCCGACTCGTCGAAGTCCGCGACCGCCGCGGCGAAGACCTACGCGGTGAAGGCCGGCGACTATCTCCTGAAGATCGCCGACGAGCAGGACGTCAGTGGTGGCTGGAAGCAGCTCTACTCCGACAACCGCACGGCCATCGGCAGCGACCCGTCGCTGATCCACCCGGGCCTGAAGCTGACGATCGGCGAGAAGGCCGCGCCGACCGGTGTCGCGAAGTCACCTTCGAAGGCGTCCATGAAGTCGTCCACGCCGTCGGCCGGCAAGGCGAACGCACCCAAGACGCAGATCACGGATATAACGGGCTCCACGGATTCCGCGAGCACCGCGGCCTCCACGGCCACCTGGTCCGCCGACACCGCGAGCGCCTCCGGCTACACCGTGCCCGTCGAGGGCGCCACCGTCGGCACCCACTACAAGGTGGCCGGCAGCATGTGGTCCAGCGGCTACCACACCGGTGTGGACTTCGTCGTCCCGACCGGCACCACCATCAAGTCCATCGCCGCGGGCACCGTCGTCTCCGCCGGCTGGGGCGGCGCGTACGGCAACCAGGTCGTCATCCAGCACGCCGACGGCCAGTACTCGCAGTACGCCCACCTGTCCTCGCTCTCCGTCTCGGCGGGCCAGACCGTGACCGAGGGCCAGCAGATCGGCCTCTCCGGCGCGACCGGCAACGTCACCGGTCCGCACCTGCACTTCGAGATCCGCACCACGCCGGACTACGGCTCGGACCTGGACCCGGTCGCGTACCTGCGCTCGCACGGTGTCGCCGTCGGCTGACGCCCTTCCTCGCCTCTGAAGGCCGGACCCCGTGATGCCTGGGGTCCGGCCTTCGGCGTTTCGGGACAGGGATCCATGGGCGACCACGGAGTGATCCATGAAGGATCCATGATCGGAAGATTGCGACCCCTGCTGATTCATGATCGGCGCATTGCGGTCTTGTGGCGGCGACATAGGAGTATCGACAGGCGCGCCGCGGCGACACCATAGTGATCTCCGCAAGCGCTTTCTGTGCTTTCTATGTCTTCGGAGGTTCCCGTGCCCGGCGTCGACCGACGCACCCCCGTCAAGGGCGCCGCAGCCGCAGCCGCAGCCGCAGCCGCAGCCGCAGCCGCAGCCGCAGCCGCAGCCGCAGCCGCAGCCGCCGCTCTGCTGTTCGTGGGCGCGCCTCCTGTTGTCGCGTCCGGAGACTCGAACGTCGTACGGCCCGATGACAGGCGTCTCGCGTACGAGGGTCACTGGGGACGTACCGCCGAGGCCGCCGCCACCGTCAACTCCGGGTCCCGGCTGCGTTTCCGCTTCACCGGCGGCACGCTGCACGCCCTCTTCGACGTCTCGTCGATCACCGTGCCCGCGCAGATCTATGCGTCGGTGGACGGCGGGCCGAAGCGGTTGTACGACGTTGACCGGCCCGACATCGCCATCGCTCTGTCGGGCCGGGGGACGCACACCGCCGAGATCTCCGTGAAGGACGTCTTCTCACGAGCCAACCGCTGGACTCCGCCGCTGCAGACGGGGGTCGTCCTCACGGGTCTGCGGCTGGACGAGGAGGCGCGGCTGCTTTCCGAACGTCCTTTACGGGGGCCTGAGTTGGCCTTCTACGGAGACTCCATCACCCAAGGCGTCATGGCGCTGTGCGAGGTGAACACCTCCGACTGTGCCGACGGTACGGCCGCGTATCCGACCCTGGTCGCCGACACCGCCCTCACCGCCATCCCTCGTCCGGAAGGCAGCACCTCATGACAACCCGCAGAGCCTTCGGAGCCCTGGCCGCCGGTACCGCACTCGCGGTGCTCGCCCCGGCGGCCACCGCGAGCGCCGCGCCGCGCCACCGCCGGGGACGGCTCATCGCCCACGACGGCTTCCGGCACGGCCTGGGCCAGTGGGCGACCGAACTGCAGGACGGCGGCACCGTCAGCGCCTCGCGCGGCGTCCTCGAGATCGACGTACCCAGCGGCGCGACGGTCTGGTTCAAGAAGAAGCTCGAAGGCCCGTACGTCATCGAGTACACCGCCACACCCGTGTCCGCGGGCGGCGTCAACGACCGGGTCTCCGACCTCAACAACTTCTGGAACGCCGTGGACGTCCGCTCCCCGGACAACCTCTTCGCCACGCCGCGCGGCGGCGCCCTCGCGGAGTACGACTACCTCAAGACGTACTACGCCGGATACGGCGCCAACACCAACACGACGACGCGGCTGCGCCGATACGTCGGCCAGGCGGGCGTCCGCCCGCTGATCTACGACTACACGGAGCCGCTGCTCACGGCCAACGAGCCGCACCACGTCCGGATCGTCTCGGACGGTTCCACGGTCCAGTGGTGGAACAACGGGCGGCTGGTCTTCGACTACAGCGACCCGGCGCCTTACACCAGTGGCCACTTCGCTTTCCGGACCGTGTGGAGTCACTTCCGGATCACGGACTTCCAGGTGTGGCGGCTGTTCAACCACTCCTGAGAAGGCCTTATTCCGGGCTAGACCGAGACTTTACGAGTGGCTTATCTCACCACCCGTCAACCCTTTCCTACGGTCGCGTAGCTCACATCGGAAGGTGAATCATGGGTCGATGTGGCAGACGATTCGAAGAGTGACAACAGATCGGTGATCGGGTCGTACGTGGCGGTGGGGGACAGCTTCACCGAAGGCGTGGGCGACCCCGGCCCCGACGGGGCCTTTGTCGGATGGGCCGACCGGTTCGCGGTTCTCCTCGCGGACCGGCGGCCCGAGGGCGACTTCACCTACACGAACCTCGCTGTGCGCGGCAAACTGCTCGACCAGGTCGTCGAGGACCAGCTCCGACGAGCCAAGGAACTCGCCCCGGACCTGGTCTCCTTCTGCGCGGGCGGCAACGACATCATCCGGCCCGGCACCGACCCCGACGAGGTCGCGGAGCGCTTCGAGCGCTCGGTCGCCGACCTCACCTCCGCCGTCGGCACTGTCATGGTGACCACCGGCTTCGACACCCGTGGCATCCCCGTGCTGAAGCATCTGCGCGGCAAGATCGCCACGTACAACGGACATGTCCGGGCCATCGCGGACCGGTACGGCTGTCCGGTCCTGGACCTGTGGTCCCTGAAGACGATTCAGGACCGCCGCGCCTGGGACGGCGACCGCCTGCACCTGTCGCCCGAGGGCCATACCCGGGTCGCCCTGCGTGCCGGCCAGGTCCTCGGCCTCGAAGTCCCCGCGGACCCGGACCAGGCCTGGCCTCCGCTGCCGCCCCGCGGCACGCTCGAGGTACGGCGCGACAACATCCACTGGGCGCGCGAGTACCTCGTCCCGTGGATCGGACGGCGACTGCGCGGAGAGTCCTCCGGGGACCATGTAGCGGCCAAGGGCAGCCTGTCGCCCGACGACATCAAGATGCGGATCGATTCGGTGGCCTGAGTCGGGAGCGTACGGTCCGTCGCAGTCGCAGTCGCAGTCGCAGTCGCAGTCGCCGACCCGGCGGTGCGCCGAGGCATGGGCCTCAGCGCACCGCCGCCGCCAACGCCTCCCGCTCGAGCCCCAGTTCGCGCGCGAGCGCCTCGTCCACCCACTCGTGGGCCTGCGCCCGCGACACCGCACCCGTATAGGCGGTCATCTGCACGGCCAGCCCGTCGAGCAGCGCCGTCAGCCGCAGGGCCGTCCCGGTGGGGTCCGGGCAGTGGAACTCGTCGGCGGCCACTCCCTCCGCGATCACCTCGATGATCGCGGCCTTCCACTGCTTGTCGAGATCAAGAGTGACCTCCCGCAGGGCCGGCTCGCGCAGGGCCACCGCCCAGCCCTCGATCCACAGCCGCCATCCCTTGGCCTGGCCGGTCGGCGCGTACCAGCGCACGGCGGCGCGCAGCCGTCGCAACGCGGACGTACGACGGCCGAGCAGCTTGCGCAGATGGGCGAGGTCGTCCTCGGCCGCGTAGGTGAAGGCGGCGGCGACCAGCTTCTCCTTGGTCGAGAAGTGATACAGCACCAACGCGTTGCTCACCCCGAGCGCCGAGGCCACGTCGGCGATCCGCACCGCCGCCACGCCCCGCGCCTCGATCTGCTCAATGGCGGCCCGCAGCAACTCTTCCTGCCGCTCCGCCACACTCAACCGCACCCTTGCCACGCGGTAACCCTAGGGCCTGTCCGGCGGATCATGCCGGAGACGCGGGGTCCGGCACGCCGATCTGCGGCGTTGTCGTCGGTTGCCGACTCCCCCACTCTCGGCTTCGCTCGAGCGGGGGGACCCCCATCGCGTCGACGCCCTCCTCCGCCTTGCAGCTCGACGCACCAGACCCCGCTCACCTGCGCCGACA